>NZ_VMMS01000018.1:0-23057 GCF_013277315.1 Streptococcus sp. 2106 | reverse complement strand
AAGCAGTAAAATCATTTTATACTCTTCGAAAATCTCTTCAAACCACGTCAGCTTCGCCTTGCCGTATATATGTTACTGACTTCGTCAGTTCTATCCACAACCTCAAAACGGTGTTTTGAGCTGACTTCGTCAGTTCTATCTGCAACCTCAAAGCAGTGTTTTGAGCAACCTGCGGCTAGCTTCCTAGTTTGCTCTTTGATTTTCATTGAGTATTAGAACATATAATGGAGGTCGTCATGGACAATATCATCGATGTGTCAATTCCTGTTGCAGAAGTGGTGGACAAGCATCCATAAGTCTTGGAAATTCTAGTGGAGTTGGGTTTTAAACCCCTTGCCAATCCCTTGATGCGCAACACAGTCGGTCGCAAGGTATCGCTCAAACAAGGTTCTAAGCTGGAAGGAACTCCTATGGACAAGACTGTACGCACACTGGAAGCGAATGGCTACGAAGTGATTGGATTAGACTAATGACAGATGAACGGATTCATATCCTACGGGATATTTTGTTAGAATTGCACAATGGCGCCTCTCCTGAGTCGGTTCAAGAGCGCTTTGATGCGACCTTTACGGGCGTGTCAGCCATCGAGATTTCCCTTATGGAGCACGAGCTGATGAACTCGGACTCGGGCGTCACTTTTGAAGATGTTATGGAACTCTGTGATGTCCATGCTAATCTTTTTAAAAATGCTATCAAAGGTGTCGAAGTTTTAGATACCGAACACCCTGGGCACCCAGTTCGTGTCTTTAAGGAAGAAAATTTGGCCCTCCGTGCAGCTTTGATTCGCATTCGTAGATTGTTAGATACCTATGAGTTGATGGAAGACGAGGAAATGCTTGCGGAGATGCGCAAGGGCTTGGTGCGTCAGATGGGACTTGTGGGGCAATTTGACATCCATTACCAACGTAAAGAAGAACTCTTCTTTCCTATCATGGAGCGCTATGGACACGATTCACCTCCCAAAGTTATGTGGGGAGTGGATGATCAGATTAGGGAACTCTTTCAAACAGCTCTAACGACAGCCAAGTCACTACCAGAAGTGTCAATTAGCAGTGTAAAGGAAGCTTTTGAAGCTTTTGCGACAGAGTTTGAAAGTATGATTTTCAAGGAAGAGTCCATCCTCCTCATGATTCTCCTTGAGTCTTTTACTCAGGATGACTGGCTTCAGATTGCGGAGGAGAGCGATGCCTATGGCTATGCCATCATCCGTCCGTCAGAGAAATGGGTGCCAGAACGACAGAGCTTTATTGAGGAAAAGATTGCAGAGGAGCCTGTACAGCTAGATACGGCAGAAGGTCAAGTTCAACAAGTCATAGATACGCCAGAAGGCTATTTTACCATTACCTTTACCCCTAAGGAAAAGGAAGCTGTGCTGGACCGCCATAGTCAACAGGCTTTTGGTAATGGCTATCTTTCAGTCGAGCAGGCCAATCTCATCCTCAATCATCTCCCTATGGAGATTACCTTTGTCAATAAAGAAGATATTTTCCAGTATTACAATGACAATACGCCAGCTGATGAGATGATTTTCAAACGGACGCCGTCCCAAGTCGGGCGCAATGTCGAACTCTGTCATCCGCCTAAGTATTTGGACAAGGTCAAGGCTATCATGAAGGGACTTCGTGAGGGGACCAAGGACAAGTATGAAATGTGGTTCAAGTCTGAGTCGCGAGGTAAGTTTGTCCACATCACCTATGCTGCAGTACACGATGAAAACGGAGAATTCCAAGGTGTACTGGAATACGTTCAGGATATCCATCCCTACCGTGAGATTGATACGGACTATTTCCGTGGATTAGAATAAGGAGAAAAAATGAGTTACGAACAAGAATTTATGAAGGAATTTGAAGCTTGGGTCAATACCCAAATCATGATTAACGACATGGCGCACAAGGAAAGCCAAAAAGTTTACGAAGAAGACCAGGACGAGCGTGCCAAAGATGCCATGATTCGCTACGAGAGTCGCTTGGATGCTTATCTGTTCTTGCTTGGTAAGTTTGAAAACTTCAAAGTAGGCAAGGGATTCCATGATTTGCCAGAAGGCTTGTTTGGTGAGCGAAATTATTAAACGAGAAAGATTCTTGATTTTTCACTAAAATCTTGATAGAATGTTTATGTTAAATCCTTGTCAGAGCAGGGATTTTTTATTGAAAGGATTTTATCATGTCAAAGAAACTCAATCGTAAAAAACAATTACGAAATGGCCTCCGTCGCGCAGGTGCCTTTTCAAGTACTGTGACTAAGGTTGTAGATGAGACAAAAAAAGTCGTGAAGCGTGCAGAACAGTCAGCAAGCGCAGCTGGTAAGGCTGTTTCTAAAAAAGTTGAACAAGCAGTAGAAGCTACCAAAGAGCAAGCTCAAAAAGTAGTTAATTCTGTAGAAGATTTTGCAGCAAATTTGGGTGGACTTCCACTTGATCGTGCCAAGACTTTCTATGATGAAGGAATCAAGTCTGCTTCAGATTTCAAAAACTGGACTGAAAAAGAACTCCTTGCCTTGAAAGGAATCGGCCCAGCTACCATCAAGAAATTGAAAGAAAATGGCATCAAGTTCAAGTAATTTTTCTTTAGTCTTGCATTTCCGAGAAAAACTTGCTACAATAGAGCCATTAGAGGTGTTTTGAATCCCACATTTTACAGAAAGTGGCGGCGCTGAGAAGTCCACAAATGTGTCAAAACTGGTTGCTAATGACTGAAAAAATGAAATATTTCTGTCTTTTTATTTTAAAGACTAAAGATGCGGGCTTGGCCCGAAATTGGGTGGTACCGCGGATAAACACATTCGTCCCTGTCATGTAGATGGCAGGGATTTTCTTTTGCGTCTTAGTCAAAGGAGCTTGTTATGAAGCAATCTTTTAAAACAAGTAAACTCTATTATGGTTTTCCTATCTTCATTTTGGGGTATCAGGATCAGAATTTTGGACACAATATTACGACCTGTAGCTCCTCTTATAGCTTGGGAGATTGGCTAGCCATTGGTGTCGGAGCTGAGGAAAATGCGGCTGAGCAAATCAAGCATTACCAGAAGTTTACTGTGAATATTCCTGATGAAAATCTCATGCTCGAGATGGAGCAGGCTGGTTTTATCAGTCATCGAGAGAAATTGAAACATCTGGGGCTAGACTACGAGATTTCTGAACGGACTCAGGCACCGATTTTAGAGGCTTGTCCAGTCGTGTTAGAATGTCAGGTAGATAGGATTGATGAGGAAGAGGGAATTTGTCATATTTTCGCTAAGATTATTGAGCGATTTGTTGACCCAGAACTTTTGGATGAAAAGGGACATTTTAGAAATGACCGTTTTGCACCTACTTACTTTATGGGGATGGCCACCAGCGCGTTTATCGCTATTTAGATGACCGAGTAGACCCTATGGGGAGCTTCATTAAGAAAGCGAGGAAGAAGGATGACAAGAGCTGAGTTACCAGAACGGTTGGAAACCGAATGACTCGTCCTACGAGTTCGTACAGTGATATCCATACCTACGCTAGTCTCCCAGAGGTCGCCTATCCAGCAGGTTTTCCTCCAGTCAAGACCTTGGAAGATGAGATTTATTATCTGGAGCACATTCTTCCGAAGCGTAATCAAAAGGAAAATCTCCCAGCAGGCTACGGGATTGTCGTCAAAGGAACGGATAAGATCGTTGGCTCTGTCGATTTCAACCATCGCCATGAAGATGATGTGCTGGAAATCGGCTATACCTTACACCCAGACTATTGGGGGCGAGGCTATGTACCAGAAGCAGCGCTTGCCTTGATTGACTTAGCTTTTAAAGATTTGGGTCTCCACAAGATTGAACTGACTTGTTTTGGTTATAATGTCCAAAGTCAACGAGTCGCAGAAAAACTTGGATTTACCCTCGAAGCTCGTATCCGAGACCGCAAAGATGCCCAAGGGAATCGCTGTGATGATTTGAGACACGGCTTGCTGAAGAGTGAGTGGGAGGTGATTTGATGCATCTTTTCATCATTGGGGCTCCGGCTTCTGGGAAAATGACGATTGGTCAAGAGTTATCTCGACTGACAGATGCTACCCTCTTTTATAACCATCAAGCCATCGATTTTGCATTAGAAATCTATCAGGACTTTACAGAGGAAATGTGGGAATTTGTTCGTGGAATCACCTTTTCTTTCCTTGGAGCAAGTGCAAGAAATCAGCGATCAGTAATTTTAACTGACGTAATTGATTTTTCAAATCAGTACCAGCTGATGTATTTAAAGCAAATTCAGGATTTGTTGAATGACTATCATCAAGAGATTCTGTTTGTGGAGTTGGAAACAAGTCTTGAGGAGCGCTTACATCGAAATCGAACGGAGAATCGATTAAAGCACAAACCCTTAAAACGACATATTGAGGTATCTGAAAGAGAAATTTTAGAAACCACTGAAACACTTCAATTAAATTCCCAACATCAACCGAATGAGCTACACCACTACTTTAAAATAAATAATACGAATTTGTCTGCAGAAGAAGCTGCTAAGCAAATTCAAAATAAAATGAATACAATAGAGAAAGGACACACACATATCTAAACAACTTCATGAAGACGTTCTCAAGACTCAAGAAGTTCAAAAGTCTCAATCTTTTTCGTTCGTGATTCCTACCACCAAATGTAACTGGAAAACTCTACCTTAATCGCGCTTGGAGTACACCCTTCAAAGTAAACGAATCACAAAGAAACTGGGATTTCCCATTTAAGCCTGTATCCGAGGTCGTAAGAATATCCAATACAGCAGAGGTAGAGTTTGATTTATTGAAGAATGAGTTAGAGGAGAAAATAGATGGCTAAAAAGAAAAATAGAAAAAAGAATTAAACCGCCAGCAAAAGTTGGATATCAAAGTCGTTTCTGAAGAAGAGGTTGTCTGGACAGAACTACTGGCTAAAAAACCAACTTTTGTAGAACGTCGGACCATTCAAAATTTCGATGAACTACATACAACAGTGATGCAATATGCTGATGAACATGGAGAGTATCCAGATGTTCAGCTAATCAATTACCAACTGAAAAATAGGATTTTTGATTAGAATCAGGATCATGCTTTATTTAGAGAAGCTATGCATACTCCAAATACACAGAAGCGAAATGAACTGTTAAAACAAGTTTTAAAGATCAATCCAGATTATTTTGCTGCTGATTTTCACCCATTCTTATCAGAGGTTGAAGATTTTGATTTACCAACCTTTAGATTAGATTTAGGAGGCAAAGATTGAAATTAATGTATTATTTTAATACTGACAATAGATTGAAGAATCTTTTTGCTCAAACTTGGAAAATACTTATGTATGCGCTAACGTATTTTCCAATAATATCTCTAATTGTATTCTGTCTTACCGATTTTAAATTAGTTATAATTTTACAATTTGCCTTGATACTAATATATGTGTTTAACTATAAAAATCGATTTAATAAGTTTAGAGTTTTTCTTACTAAAAGTACTAAATCTTTAGCTTTTATGAACGCATGGGATGGAATATTTTGCGGAATCTTGACTTACATTCTTTATAACCTAAATCTAGTTGAATCAACTTTAATCAACTTATCTCAATATTTTTTTATTAATTATGGCATAAGTAAAAATCACATAAATAACTGGATTATCATTGTAATACTTTTAATATTACCATTTGTATTATCTGTTATAAAAACTGTAGGATCAATCAAGATATTTCAAAAAGTTAATAAAATAGATATCGTAAAGGGAAAGACACTGTGGAATGTATATGCCACGATGCTTATTATTTCGTTTTTATGGTATTATATCTATATTTATTACTTTATTTCTAATGTTATTGATTTTCATTCTGATTTAATAACTGACATTCTTATGTTCAGTTCACTTATTGCACTTTATTTAATATGCTGGTGGATGATTTATAATCTAATTAGACATGGTGCAAAAGATACCAAAGAAGTAATAGCATCATGGTTAATTGGTTCAATCTGTATATTACTGTTAGCAGTATTTAATCAAGTTGAAAATGAATTAATAAATGCTTTAACATGGTTTTTGCCAATTTTAATTCCTAGTCTAATTGGAGAAATAAATTCTCAATTCGATACAAAAAAACATAAGAAAAAACCAATAAGAACTGAGAAAATGGATAGACACCTCTATCGAACTCAACTATATGGTTTTCTTACTCTATTAATGTTGAGTATTATTCCAAAGTTAACCGAAATTATTTGGGGTTTAAAGATTAAGAAGAAATTGGTCGAATTTATAACTCCCGAAGCTGATTGGATGTCTGAATTATTTGCCTCAACTATAATTATTTTCGTTTGTTTCATATTATCATTAGTTATTGGGAAGATTATAATTTGGTTATTACAATATTTCTATTTAAACACCTATAATGGATATTACGTGTATCGTGACAATATGCATAGTATATTAATAAATCGTAGATATAAAATAAATATTCATAAAAGGAGAAAAAAATAATGTCTAAAGAACTTTCACCTAAATACAATCCAGCCGAGGTTGAGGCTGGTCGTTACCAAAAATGCCTTGATACGGATGGTTTCAAGCCGTCAGGAGATCAAAAGGCTAAGCCTTATTCAATTGTGATTACCACCACCAAACGTAACTAGAAAACTCTACCTTAATCACACCTGGGGTACAACCTTCAAAGCAAATGAATCACAAAGAAGCTGGGATTTACCATTAAAATCTGTATTCGAGGCTGTAAGAATATTCAATACAGTTGAGATAGGACCTATTGAAGAATGAGTTAGAGGAGAAAATAGATGGCTAAAAAGAAAAATAGAAAAAAAGAATTAAAACGCCAGCAAAAGTTGGATATCAAAGTTATTTCTGAAGAAGAGGCTGCTTGGACAGAAATCATGGTCAAAAATCCAACTTTTGTAGAACGTCGTACCATTCAAAATTTCGATGAACTACATACAGCAGTGATGCAATATGCTGATGAACACGGAGAGTATCCAGATGTTCAGCTAATCAATTACCAACTGAAAAATAGGACTTTTGATTGGAATCAGGATCATGCTTTATTTAGAGAAGCTATGCATACTCCGAATACACAGAAGCGAAATAAATTGTTAAAGCAAGTTTTAAAAATAAATCCAGATTATTTTGCTGCTGATTTTCATTTATTCTTATCAGAGGTTGAAGATTTTGATTTGTCAACTTTTAAAAAAGTATTGGATTTTGAAATTCTAGTTTTAGAAAAATGGAAAGTGAATGGATACAATAGTTGGAATTATTTTGAAGCACGCTCTATCCTGTCTGCTCTGATGTTTCTGATTGAGTATTATATGATGGAGAACTTCAATTCTAAGGCTATAGAATTGATTGACCTATATTTGAGTAAGCGACCAGAACGGTTTCCTCCTAATTTTGTCTTCTGTATGCTTTCCTTGTATCATATCACCGGTCAGGAGCTAAAGGTTGAGCGTTTCTATCGTGAAGAATTGAATAAAGGGAAACGGGATGATACCATTCTTATTCATGCCATCATCTCTGCTTTTTCTCAAGGAAAAATTGAAGAAGCAAGTCAGCTATTTGCAAAATTAGTGGAAATAAATGATGAAGCTGTTGAATTCTTTATAGAGGAAGATTGGCAATTCAAAGTTATAGATATAGAAGACCAAGAATGCTATTGTCCAAATTCAGTTGAATCGTTACAAGCTAGTTTGTATCCTCTGTTTGATTATTTACTAGAAAATATTATTTTAACGAAATTTTTAACAAACGAATCCAAGAAGTTCCGTCGTAAACCAGTATTTTCGAATCATTCCAGTATGATAAGAAGTTTATCCAAGGTAAACGACTGGTACTCCTTTATGAGCGAGGAAAAAATGAAGGGAATTCGGATGGATTTTGTTCACATCTTTGTTGAAAATGGGATTCGTACGTCTTCAGATTTCAAAAAATGGACTGAAAAAGAAGTTCTCGCTTTGAAGGGAATTGGTCCCGTAACCGTTAAAAAGCTGAAAGAAAACGGCATAAAGTTTAAGAAAGAGAAGTAATTGTTTATGGAAGGGGGGAGGTGAAATTGTCTTGAATGAAATTTCTAATTTCATCCTGTATACTACACCAAATGGCGACGTTCAGCTAGATATCCTTTTACAAGATGAAAATCTTTGGTTGACTCAAAAAGGTCTTGCAGAGCTCTTTGGAGTTGAACGAAGTGTCATTACAAAGCACTTGAGAAACATTTATGATAGTGGTGAGTTGGATAAGGTTTCAACTTGTGCAAAATTTGCACAGGTTCAACAAGAGGGAAATAGAACTGTCCGACGTGAACTTGAATATTACAATCTGGATGCTATCATTTCAGTTGGCTATCGCGTAAATTCCAGCAAGGCTACTCAATTTAGAATTTGGGCAACCAAGACCTTGAAAGAATTTATCATCAAAGGTTTTGTTTTGAATGATGAACGCTTGAAACAAGGACAGACAGTTTTCGGACAAGATTATTTCCGTGAACTTTTAGAACGAATTCGCTCTATTCGTTCTAGCGAGCGCCGAATCTATCAACAAATTACGGATATCTTTGCCGAATGTGCCATAGATTATGATCGAAACTCGGATATTACTAAAAACTTCTATGCTATGGTGCAAAATAAATTTCATTATGCAATTACTGGAAGTACGGCTGCAGAAATTATCTATCAGCAAGCTGATGCTAGTAAAGAAAAAATGGGATTAACTACTTGGAAACATGCACCTGATGGACGAGTGCTCAAATCAGATGTAACGGTAGCCAAAAATTATTTGCAAGAAAAAGAAATTCGACAACTAGAGCGAACTGTTACAGCCTATTTTGATTATATCGAGGGTTTAGTTGAGCGCCGTAATACGTTTACAATGCGAGGATTGGCAGATAGTATTGATCGCTTTCTATCCTTTAATGAATATGAAATCTTAGAAGGAAAAGGAAGCATTTCCAAGAAACAAGCAGACTCAAAAGCCATCCAAGAGTATGAAAAATTTAACCGAACTCAAAAAATTCTATCAGACTTTGATAAACATATTCTGAAGATAATGAGAGAAAGTTAATGTAAAATTTTTATACAGTTTCTTTTTTACTAATAGAAGATACTGAAAAATCAGATGTGCTGAATCAAGGCATATCTTCTACATACTAATTTTATTTAAAGATATTAACTAGAAAGGACAAACACATGTCTAAAGAACTTTCACCTAAATACAATCCAGCCGAGGTTGAGGCTGGTCGTTACCAAAAATGGCTTGATGCGGATGTTTTCAAGCCTTCAGGCGATCAAAAGGCTAAGCCTTATTCGATCGTGATTCCACCACCAAACGTTACAGGGAAACTTCACCTTGGTCACGCTTGGGATACGACTTTGCAGGATATCATTATCCGTCAAAAACGTATGCAAGGCTTTGATACGCTTTGGCTTCCAGGAATGGACCACGCTGGGATTGCGACTCAGGCTAAGGTTGAGGAGCGCTTGCGTGGTGAGGGCATCAGCCGCTATGACCTCGGTCGTGAAAAATTCTTGGAAAAAGTCTGGGAATGGAAAGACGAATATGCCACTACCATCAAGGAACAATGGGGCAAGATGGGGCTCTCTGTAGACTACTCTCGTGAGCGTTTCACTCTTGACGAAGGTTTGTCAAAAGCTGTTCGTAAGGTCTTTGTGGACCTTTACAAGAAAGGTTGGATCTATCGTGGTGAATTTATTATCAACTGGGACCCAGCAGCTCGCACAGCCTTGTCTGATATCGAGGTCATCCACAAGGACGTAGAAGGAGCCTTCTACCACATGAACTATATGCTGGAAGACGGTTCACGCGCCCTTGAAGTTGCGACCACTCGTCCTGAGACCATGTTTGGGGACGTTGCGGTTGCGGTCAATCCAGAAGACCCACGCTACAAGGACTTGATCGGTAAAAACGTCGTCCTTCCAATCGCTAATAAATTGATCCCAATCGTTGGTGATGAGCACGCAGATCCTGAGTTTGGTACTGGTGTCGTGAAAATTACACCTGCCCACGATCCAAACGACTTCTTGGTTGGTCAACGTCACAACTTGCCACAAGTCAATGTTATGAACGACGACGGTACTATGAATGACTTAGCCTTCGAATTTGCAGGCATGGACCGTTTTGAAGCTCGTAAGGCAGTCGTTGCTAAGTTGGAAGAAATCGGTGCCCTCGTTAAAATTGAAAAACGTGTCCACAGTGTTGGTCACTCAGAGCGTACTGGTGTTGTGGTTGAACCACGCTTGTCTACTCAATGGTTCGTCAAGATGGACCATTTGGCTAAGAACGCCATTGCCAACCAAGACACAGAGGACAAGGTTGAATTCTACCCACCTCGTTTCAACGATACCTTCCTCCAATGGATGGAAAATGTCCACGACTGGGTAATCTCTCGTCAGCTCTGGTGGGGTCACCAAATCCCTGCTTGGTACAATGCTGAGGGTGAAATGTACGTTGGCGAAGAAGCTCCAGAAGGTGACAGATGGACTCAGGACGAAGACGTCTTGGATACTTGGTTCAGTTCTGCCCTTTGGCCATTCTCAACTATGGGCTGGCCTGATGTCGACTCAGCAGACTTCAAACGTTACTTCCCAACTTCAACCTTGGTAACAGGTTACGACATCATCTTCTTCTGGGTGTCTCGTATGATCTTCCAGTCATTGGAATTCACAGGCCGTCAACCATTCCAAAACGTGCTTATCCACGGTCTCATTCGTGACGAGCAAGGACGCAAGATGTCTAAGTCTCTCGGTAACGGGATTGACCCAATGGATGTCATCGAGAAATACGGTGCCGATGCCCTTCGTTGGTTCCTTTCAAACGGTTCTGCACCAGGTCAAGACGTCCGCTTCTCTTACGAGAAAATGGATGCCTCATGGAACTTCATTAACAAGATCTGGAACATCTCTCGCTACATCCTCATGAACAATGAAGGCTTGACCCTTGAGCAAGCAACTGCCAATGTGGAAAAAGTTGCCAACAAGGAAGCTGGAAATGTCACAGATCGCTGGATTCTCCACAACCTCAATGAAACCATCGGAAAAGCAACTGCCAACTTTGACAAGTTTGAGTTTGGTGTGGCTGGACACATCCTCTACAACTTCATCTGGGATGAGTTTGCGGACTGGTATGTTGAGTTGACCAAGGAAGTCCTTTATAGTGACAACGAAGAAGAGAAAGTCATCACGCGTTCTGTTCTCCTTTATACTTTGGATAAGATTCTTCGTCTCCTTCACCCGATCATGCCATTCGTGACAGAGGAAATCTTTGGACAAATCTCAGAAGGCTCTATCGTGACAGCTGCATACCCAACTGTTAATCTAGCCTTTGAAGACCTTGCGGCTCACACTGGTGTGGAAAGTCTCAAAGACTTGATCCGTGCCGTTCGGAATGCGCGTGCGGAAGTAAACGTAGCACCAAGTAAGCCAATCACAATCCTTGTTAAGACTAGCGATAGTGACTTGGAAGCCTTCTTTAACAGCAATGTCAACTACATCAAACGTTTCACAAATCCAGAACACTTGGAAATTGCATCAAACATCCCTGCACCTGAACTCGCAATGTCAAGCGTCATCACAGGAGCAGAAATCTACTTGCCACTGGCAGACCTCCTCAATGTCGAAGAAGAACTGGCTCGTCTCGACAAGGAACTGGCTAAATGGCAAAAAGAACTAGATATGGTGGGCAAGAAACTCTCTAACGAACGCTTCGTCGCCAATGCTAAACCAGAAGTCGTCCAAAAAGAACGCGACAAACAAGCCGACTACCAAGCCAAATACGACGCGACAGTTGCACGTATTGATGATATGAAGAAGTTGGTGAAGTAGTGTGAAGTGAGATATACTTGGAAGATGATTTACACCTCACACCTGCTTTTTTATGTAGTTTGTGTTAAACTGATAGTACTGCCTCCATGGTGAAAGGAGAATATATATGAAACTAACAATAGAAAATATAGGTAATGTAAAGAATGCAGAAATTGAAATAAATGGAATTTCAGTTATTGCAGGTCAAAATGGCACTGGAAAAAGTACAATAAGTCGTTCTTTATTTTCAATATTTAGTGCCAATTATGATGTTATAAAAAAAATTTCTAACGATCGAACTAAAGCAATTAATGATTTTTTAGAAGACTATCTCTCTGATATCGAAATGAATCGTAAAAATAATTCTGAAATAGGGATTGCTAGAAGAATCGTTCCGAGTTTCCTTTATACAGAATTGACAAAAATCATTTCAAAAAATTTATTGATATTTCTTGATAAAAATTATAGTGAACATAATAATGAATCCCTTAAGAAGAGTATCATTGAATCAATTAATGAATTCAATAAACGAAATTCAAAATACTTTGTATTAAATATTAAGGATTTGGACCTAAATGTTTTATCTGAAAATATAAAAGAAATTCTATCTCAGTCAGACCAATCTATCTTTAACCAAATTTTAACTGCTCATTTAACTGATGAATTTCATAATCAAATAAATAATATATACGACCCATTGACAGGACTAATTTCTTTAAGAATAAAAGATGAACAAATAAATGTTGAAGTTAACAAAAATAGAGCTACTGCAGATAAATTG
The DNA here is from genome assembly GCF_013277315.1 of Streptococcus sp. 2106. NCBI lineage: Bacteria > Bacillati > Bacillota > Bacilli > Lactobacillales > Streptococcaceae > Streptococcus > Streptococcus sp. 2106. The sequence continues at coordinate 10,497 of NZ_VMMS01000018.1, read as the reverse complement.
ATAAATTTTAAAACAGATGTAGTATACATAGATGATGCTGCTGCAATAGTTGAAAATTTATTTTCAACTAAATTTTTAAATAAATTTTCAACTAAATTTTTAAATGAATTTTTAAATAAAATTGATTTAAAATTGAATCATAATGCTCATTTAATGGAGCAGCTTAGAGATGAAAGAAACAACACTTACACATTACGAGCTAAGATAACTGACAGATTAAATTTGGTGTTTAATGAAATAAATCATATATTGAAGACTGATATTGTTAATAGTTCAGAAGATGAGGAAGATGAAAAAAAACTTAATATAATCAATTATTCTTCAGGTATGAAAACGTTCTATTTAATTAAATCTCTTTTAGAAAATGGTGTGATTAGAGAAAATGGGACACTCATTTTAGATGAACCAGAAGTCCATTTACATCCAGAATGGCAATTGAAATTTGCTGAAATTATAGTATTACTTCAGAAAGAATTTGGATTACATATCTTAATCAATTCCCATAGTCCTTATTTAGTTGAAGCGATTGATATATTTAGCAAAAAAAATGATACAAATGATTCTGTTAAGTATTATCTTGCTAATAGTTCTATTGAAGATGTTACTGACTCGATTGATAAGATTTATGAGCAAATGTATGTTCCTTTAAATCGCCTTGAGGAGCTAGCGGAGGATTTTGATGGTGAGTAAAATAATTTTCTCTATATTACATGATTTTAATATTAGATTTTCTGAATGTCGTAGCGATATTAAAACCTGCTCATATGATTCTGATTCTAACTATAATTTGGTAAACTCTAAATATACTTGTTATAATTTTGATAAGATTTCAGAAATTATTTTTAAAAAACATAGCTTTGATAAATGGCAATTTGTAGATACAATTCTGCCTCTTCTTCCTGTAGATGCTGATAGTAAATTATATTTAATAGAGTTTAAGAATTCAAAAAATATTCCATATGCTAACGTTAGAGCTAAAATATTATCGAGTTTGTTCCTACTAGAAAATTTTTATGGATTGCAAAAAACTGATTATAAAAAAATAGTGACAGTTACTGTAGTTAAATCACAAAAAGGTAAAAGACATTTAAATGAAATTAGACAACATCAGGCAAAAATAAGTGGTAAGTCACCTTATAAAGTTGAAAATTTTAGGGCTTTAGAAGATTTTTATGGAATTGAATCTTTTAAATATCCCCCTGAAAAATTTATAGAATTTATAGAGAATAATAATTTAGTCAGTTAAAATTAAAATACTAAAATTTTATAGCTTTGATTAAAAACCAGCTCACTACACAACAACCCCTCTAAGTTCGAACCGCTCTGAGAAGTACAACATTGCAGTTTCTTCTCAGGTGTTGGGGGATTTGAACAAACCAACGAGTTCAGAGTGGTGTATCCTATGAGTTTGATAAGTATGCAAGCTAGAATTATTCATTTAATCAAACCATTCATCCAAAAGGCATTACAAATGAGTGCATGGGATGTTGAGTATAACTCTTTTATTACTTCTTCATAGAACTTATTATGAATGTTTTTTATAGTTCACCCCAATTTCACCATTTACCGATGACACAGAAAAACAATTGAAAGGATATTTCTATGCAACCAACTTACAACATTGACAACCCAAACTTGTCTTATGAAGCTAAGCGTGACTTATGGCGGATAGGTTTTGGTCTGCAGAAAGTTGACAATCTAGTGCCATCAGCGTATATGGAATCTTTGGCTGAGAAACAGTCCCGGGGTGAACTGACTTACGAGCAGGTTTATGAGGATGCAACGGCTTATCACCATACTATTGATGCAAGTACGGAAGAGGCAGACTTGGTTTCTCTACGTATTGTAGAACTATTGTCTCGAAGAGGCTTTAGCTTTAGTCCTGCGACCTTACTTGCTATTCATAAGGAGTTGTTTCAAGATATATTTGAACCCTCTATTCCGGTGGGGCAATTTCGTCAGACCAATATCACAAAGAATGAACCTGTTTTGAATGGTGAAAGTGTTGTGGACTCTGATTACTCCATGATTCAAATGACTTTGGATTATGATTTTAATCAGGAAAAACAAGTTGCATATGCGACACTAACTCAGGCGGATGTGGTTAAACAAATCCAGCATTTTATTTCAGGAATCTGGCAGATTCATCCATTTCGCGAAGGAAACACTCGGACAGTAACGGTCTTTTTGATTCAGTATCTTCGTGAGTTTGGTTTTGATATTGATAATACACCATTTCAGCAACATGCCAAGTATTTTCGTGATGCCTTGGTATTAGATAATGCAAAGATTTTACAGCGACGTCCTGAGTTTTTAACAGCTTTTTTTGAAAATCTCTTGCTCGGTGGTCAAAATGATTTGTCTTCAGAAAAAATGTATCTAGATTTAGACCTCGATTTTTCATAATCCTAATACTGAGTAAACATTGAATTTTAGGAAAAAATGAAGTAAATATTCTCACAAGAAAACGTATATCATCAAAGTTTTAGGTCACTTGATAATATGCGTTTTTTGAATTTTATAGACTGCTCGTTTAAACTCTATTTACCTCGTACATTCCGAAGCGAGACGGAATATTAGCCACATACAAAATGAGTACTATTAGGATTTTATTTTCGTGTACAATTTCAGCTATTTTTGTTATAATCAGCCTATAGGAATCAAGGAGGTGATTGTTATGGCTGTTTTTGTGTCTTTGGATGGAATTGTGGTAGAAGTACTTGATGTCTTTTCTTCTTTTAATGGGGATAGTGAGTTTTTCTTGTGTAAACATCTTAAAGACAAGAGTCAGTTTGTGATGGAACGCTCTCAGTTCGAGGAGATGTTCCAACTTCAAAGTAGTCGCTTGACGACGCAAGAAAAATTACAATTGTTTACCTCCGTGTTTGCTGGCCGTTATGATGTTTATGCTAAGAGTTTCATCAATGATCAAGGGAAAATTCAGTATTTTCCATCCTATGATTATGGTTGGAAGCAGTTGCCACCTGAAAAACGGAGTTTCCAGACATTGACGGATTCCGTTTTGAAATCTCATTTTCGTGGGGAGACAGCTATCGGTATCTTTCCTATGCACTTAGATGATAGCTGTTATTTTTTGGTACTTGATTTGGATGAAGGAGATTGGAAAGAAGCTGGTTTAACCATTCGAAGAATAGCCAGGGAACGCCAGATGGAAGCCCATTTAGAGATTTCTCGTTCGGGTCACGGACTCCATATTTGGTTCTTCTTTGAGGAAGCGATTCCGAGTCGAGAGGCTCGCTTGTTTGGAAAGAAACTGATAGAACTGGCAATGCAGGAAAGTATGCAACTGTCCTTTGATTCTTTTGATCGCATGTTTCCAAATCAGGATGTCCTTCCTAAGGGGGGATTTGGAAATTTGATTGCCTTGCCTTTTCAAGGAGAAGCTTACCATCAAGGGCGAACGGTCTTTGTGGATGAACAGTTTCAGCCTTATGAAGACCAATGGAGGTATCTACAAGAAATTCAGAGGGTTTCAACTGCTAAAGTGGCACTGTTAATCCAAGAAGAGTTAGGCAAGCAAGAATTGGACAAGGAGTTGCAGACCGTCTTATCCAATATGATCCAACTTGAAAAATCGTCTGTGACACCCAAGACACTGTTTTTCTTGAAAAATATGGCTTCATTTTCTAATCCCGAATTTTATTTAAAGCAGGCTATACGACAGCCAACCTATCAAATTCCTGAGAGAATGTATTTATTTGGAGAATCCTTATTCAAATAGTTTGTTTATTGATGATTAGATATTATCACGGTTAAGGCAACATCTCATTAAATATAAAATAAAGAGGTTTGGAAGACATCAAATTCTAAACCTCTTTATTTTATAGGGGGATTAATTAATTTAATTTTGTTACAAAAATTATAAATAGTTAATTTAGATAAATTGTTTATATAAATTTAGATAAGAATAAGCTAACAAGCAGAAGTAAGATAGGTCTTGCAAGAATGGTAAAAATCTGATAAACTAAGTAGTAATTGAATAGGAATCTGAAAGACTAGTAGCCCAAGGGAAGTATATCAGGGAGGAGAGCCGTGACTGCAAGCTCTCTATATGAAAGCTGGGTGAATTCACTTGCGCATGGATTTAGAAATGAAGGTCTGACTTGTCAGATGAAAACGGATGGTACCGCGTGTCAACGCTCCGAGTGGAGTTTTTGGCATGTGGTTTTCTTTTTATCTACGAGCGACTGATGGAGGAATTATGTCAACTATTGAAGAACAATTAAAAGCGCTTCGTGAAGAAACGCTGGCTAGCTTGAAGCAGATTACTGCTGAAAATGAAAAAGAGATGCAAGATTTGCGTGTCTCTGTCCTTGGTAAAAAGGGTTCGCTCACTGAAATACTCAAAGGGATGAAAGATGTTTCTGCTGAGATGCGTCCAATCATTGGGAAACACGTCAATGAAGCTCGTGATGTCTTGACAGCAGCTTTTGAAGAAACTGCTAAGCTCTTGGAAGAAAAGAAAGTTGCAGCTCAATTAGCAAGCGAGAGTATCGATGTGACCCTTCCAGGTCGTCCAGTTGCGACTGGTCACCGTCACGTTTTGACACAAACTAGTGAAGAAATCGAAGATATCTTCATTGGGATGGGTTACCAAGTCGTGGATGGTTTTGAAGTGGAGCAAGACTACTATAACTTTGAACGTATGAACCTTCCCAAAGACCACCCAGCCCGTGATATGCAGGACACATTCTATATCACAGAAGAAATCTTACTCCGTACTCACACGTCTCCAGTTCAAGCGCGTGCTATGGATGCCCATGATTTCTCTAAAGGTCCTTTGAAAATGATCTCACCAGGGCGTGTGTTCCGTCGCGATACGGACGATGCGACCCACAGTCACCAATTCCACCAAATCGAAGGCTTGGTAGTTGGGAAAAATATCTCTATGGCTGACCTTCAAGGAACCCTTCAGTTGATTGTGCAAAAAATGTTCGGTGAAGAGCGTCAAATCCGTCTGCGTCCATCTTACTTCCCATTCACAGAGCCATCTGTTGAGGTGGATGTTTCTTGCTTCAAGTGTGGTGGAGAAGGCTGTAACGTATGTAAGAAAACAGGTTGGATCGAAATTATGGGGGCCGGTATGGTTCACCCACGTGTCCTTGAAATGAGTGGTATCGATGCGACTGTTTACTCTGGATTTGCCTTTGGTCTTGGACAAGAGCGTGTAGCCATGCTCCGTTACGGAATCAACGATATCCGTGGATTCTACCAAGGAGATGTCCGCTTCTCAGAGCAGTTTAAATAATGATTAGAAAAGTAGAAATGGTAGATGTTGAGGTGTTGGCTAAAATTGCCAAACAAACCTTTCGTGAAACATTTGCTCATGATAATACGGAAGAGCAGTTACAGGAATACTTTGAAGAGGCTTATAGTCTGAGAGTTTTATCAACTGAGTTGGAAAATCCTGACTCCGAAACCTATTTCATTATGCATGAAGAGGAGATAGCTGGTTTTCTCAAAGTCAACTGGGGAAGTGCTCAAACTGAGAGAGAATTAGAGGACGCTTTTGAAATTCAACGCCTCTATGTGCTACAAAAATTCCAAGGATTTGGATTCGGTAAGCAACTGTTTGAATTTGCTCTTGAACTTGCTACAAAAAATAGTTTTTCTTGGGCTTGGTTAGGTGTTTGGGAGCATAATACAAAAGCTCAAGCGTTTTATAATCGATATGGTTTTGAAAAATTTAGCCAACATCATTTTATGGTTGGTCAAAAAGTAGATACGGATTGGTTACTGCGAAAGAAATTAAGGTAAGAAGAGGATTCTTCTATTGAAATGATAGGAAAGGAAAAGAACCAGTGTGGCAATGGTCATTCTGGAGAACTAAATTATGCTTGTATCTTATAAATGGTTAAAAGAATTGGTGGACATTGATGTGCCATCACAGGAGTTGGCTGAAAAAATGTCAACCACAGGGATCGAGGTAGAAGGTGTCGAATCACCGGCTGCTGGTCTCTCAAAAATTGTCGTCGGTGAGGTCTTGTCCTGCGAAGATGTGCCAGAAACTCACCTTCATGTTTGTCAGGTTAACGTTGGCGAAGAAGAAGCCCGTCAAATCGTCTGTGGTGCCCCAAATGTGCGTGCTGGTATCAAGGTTATGGTGGCTCTTCCAGGAGCTCGCATCGCTGACAACTACAAAATCAAAAAAGGAAAAATCCGTGGTTTAGAGTCACTTGGAATGATCTGTTCGCTTGGCGAATTGGGAATTTCTGACTCAGTTGTGCCTAAGGAATTCGCAGATGGCATCCAAATTTTGCCAGAAAATGCCGTTCCAGGTGAGGAAGTCTTCTCATACCTAGACTTGGATGATGAAATCATCGAACTGTCTATCACACCAAACCGTGCAGATGCCCTTTCTATGCGTGGAGTGGCTCACGAAGTGGCAGCTATCTATGACAAGGCAGTCAACTTTAAAGAATTTACTCTTTCAGAAACTGACCAAGCTGCAGCAGATGTTCTTTCTGTGGGCATTGATACAGACAAGGCGCCTTACTATGCAGCTCGTATCTTGGATAATGTGACGATTGCACCAAGTCCACAATGGTTGCAAAACCTTCTCATGAACGAAGGAATCCGTCCTATTAACAACGTAGTGGACGTGACAAACTACATCCTGCTCTACTTTGGTCAACCTATGCATGCCTTTGACTTGGATACCTTTGAAGGGACTGACATCCGTGTGCGTGAAGCGCGTGCTGGTGAAAAATTAGTGACTTTAGATGGTGAAGAACGTGACTTAGAGGTGAATGACTTAGTTATCACTGTCGCAGACAAACCAGTAGCCCTTGCAGGTGTCATGGGCGGTCAAGCAACAGAAATTTCTGAGAAATCTAGTCGTGTCGTCCTTGAAGCTGCAGTCTTCAACGGAAAATCTATCCGCAAGACTAGTGGTCGTCTTAACCTTCGTTCTGAGTCATCTTCTCGCTTTGAAAAAGGTATCAATGTGGCAACTGTTAACGAAGCCCTTGATGCGGCGGCTAGCATGATTGCAGAACTTGCAGGTGCGACGGTGCGTAAAGGTATCGTTTCAGCGGGTGAACTTGATACCTCTGATGTGGAAGTTTCTTCTACCCTTGCTGACGTCAACCGTGTCCTCGGAACTGAGCTTTCATACGCTGATGTAGAAGATGTCTTCCGTCGTCTTGGCTTTGGCCTTTCTGGAAATGCAGATAGCTTTACAGTCAGCGTCCCACGTCGCCGTTGGGATATCACCATCGAAGCGGACCTCTTTGAAGAAATCGCTCGTATCTATGGATATGACCGCTTGCCAACCAGCCTTCCAAAAGATGACGGTACAGCTGGTGAATTGACTGCGACACAAAAACTCCGCCGTCAAGTTCGTACCATCGCTGAAGGAGCAGGTTTGACAGAAATCATCACCTACGCTCTAACAACTCCTGAAAAAGCAGTTGAGTTTACGGCTCAACCAAGTAACCTTACTGAACTCATGTGGCCAATGACAGTGGACCGTTCTGTCCTCCGTCAAAATATGATTTCTGGTATCCTTGATACCGTTGCCTACAACGTAGCTCGTAAGAATAAAAACTTGGCCCTTTATGAGATTGGGAAAGTTTTTGAACAAACTGGTAATCCAAAAGAAGAACTTCCAAATGAGATCAACAGTTTTGCCTTTGCCTTGACAGGCTTGGTTGCTGAAAAAGATTTCCAAACAGCAGCAGTTCCAGTTGATTTCTTCTATGCTAAAGGAATCCTTGAAACGCTATTTGCTCGTTTGGGCCTCCAAGTAACTTATACAGCAACATCTGAAATTGCTAGCCTTCATCCAGGTCGTACAGCAGTCATTTCACTCGGTGACCAAGTTCTTGGTTTCCTTGGCCAAGTACACCCAGTCACTGCTAAGGCCTACGATATTCCAGAAACGTATGTGGCTGAGCTCAATCTTTCAGCCATCGAGGCTGCCCTTCAACCTGCTACTCCATTTGTGGAAATCACAAAATTCCCAGCAGTTAGCCGTGACGTTGCCCTTCTCCTCAAGGCAGAAGTCACTCACCAAGAAGTTGTGGACGCTATCCAAGCTGCCGGTGTGAAACGCTTGACAGATATCAAACTCTTTGACGTCTTCTCAGGCGAAAAATTGGGACTTGGTATGAAGTCAATGGCTTATAGCTTGACTTTTCAAAATCCAGAAGATAGCTTAACGGACGAAGAAGTCGCACGCTACATGGAAAAAATCCAAGCTTCGCTCGAAGAAAAAGTCAATGCAGAAGTGCGTTAAACGATAGTATGATACAAATTTCCCCCCTAGTTTATGAACACTAGAGGGGTGATTTTATATAATACTCAATGAAAATCAAAAAGCAAACTAGGAAGCTAGCNNTAAGACTGACGAAGTCAGTAACCATATGTCTAAGGTAAGGCGATGCTGATGTGGTTTGAAGAGATTGTCGAAGAGTATAAAATAATTAAAATGTGATTTCTGTAAAAATACATCTATGATCAGAGTTTTGAAAACTTACAATGTCTAAATCTCTAACATAGTAGTGGTTTTTAGGCAATAAGATATGATCTATCGTTGCATTAAAAAGTTTTGGACTTTGGCTATTCCAAGTTCCTCTTTCAAAAGGTGGAAGTGCATTCAATGCGTCCCTATGAGAGCTTATTTTTGCAAGTGCTCCATGACGCATAGTTGCATTAAAATCACCTGCAATAATAGCCTTTGGATATTTTGAAGCCAATTGATTATGAATGATGTTTAAGTCTTGCTTCCAGATTTCCATTAAACCTGGCAGAGGAGGAGCAGTATGCAAAGCAATGATATCTGGTATATCTTGTTTTCTCGAATGTAATACAATTGTCCCGAACCGTGTTGTATGAAAAGTTTCAGCTTTTGTATAGAAATCGTAACTTTTCTTGACAATCACAGTCACAGGAGCTATTCCACTGTCAGTAGGTGGAGAAGTAAAAATATCATAGTTGGCCATAGAAAGTCCAACTTGATGAAACAATAGTTTGATTCTCTGGTTTTCTTGCTCACCTCTGATATTGGTAGCTAGTTCAGGGAATATAGCCATATCGGCATCAAAATGGCTAAAAATTCGCTCAATATGTTGTGCTTCTATTTGATTAGCGACGTTCCAAGTTACTAATTTTAAGGTTTTAGTCTTATTTGATACGGAAGAAAGGGTTTTATCTGTTCCGAATAATAGTAATATGAACGATAGTAAGAGCAAGATGCTAGAATAAAACCGTATTTGTTTATTTTTCTTGTAAAAAGATAGGGAAAAAAATACGAAACTTAAAATAGAAACCATAGTTGCAGTAGCTAAGGGGAAGGCATAAATCTGTGCCAAGATAGGTCTGGTAGATAGCCAAATATTAAGATTAGAAGATGGAAAAAAAGAATAAGCTATGATAGGGATAGCAAAGAGAATGACAGAAAAGGCAGAGAGAAATATTTTAATCATTGTATGAGTACCTCAATTTGCAATGCTTGCTCGGAGCTAATGTGACTTTGTGACTTTACTCGATTGATATTCTTTTTATTGTCTTCCTTATAGATTAAGTACAACCCAAGTAAAAAAAAGTCCAATTTAAGATTGAAATGATTAAAAGTCACGGAGATGCAAGACAATTATACTACAAAAGGCAAACATTTGACAATCGATAGTCGTCGCTTAATCGAACGATGGAAAAAGGGAAAATCAAATAGAGAAATTGCCTCTCTACTTGGAAAAGCTCCTCAAACTATCCATACTGAAATCAAGCGTGGGACAGTCCGAAAATGTCTTGGAAAAGGGCGCTTCAAAGAGGTTTATTCTGCCGACTATGCTCAACAGGCTTATGAAAATAATCGCAAGCGCTCGGTCAAGAAATCAAGATTGACCAAGGAACTAAAGGAAAAGATTCTCCACTATCATAACCAAAAATTTTCGCCTGAAATGATGGTCAAGGCTAAGGGCGTTAACGTGGGAATTTCTACCATCTACTACTGGATCCATCATGGAAAATTAGGATTGTCAAAACAGGATCTGCTCTATCCTAGAAAAGGAAAAGCGCTTAAGAAACAAGCTAGCACCAATTTTAAACCCCCTGGTCAATCTATCGAATTATAATTCGCTCATTTTTTCAAAAAATACATAGACGTAAAAGAAAGAGGGTTAAGAGATGAAGAAGAGTGCTATTGGGAGTAATTGGAAGGATGTCCGGTCTCAACTCTTTACCAAGGAGGAAATCCTTGAAAGTGATATGCGAGTGGCTATCATGAGTGAGCTGATTGAAGCCAGGCATGAGCAAGGAATCAGTCAGAAAAAGCTAGAAGAACTTAGTGGAGTAAGCCAGCCTGTCATAGCTAGGATGGAAACAGGCAAGACTAGTCCTCAGTTGGACACAGTCTTAAAAGTCCTAGCCAGTTTAGGAAAGACACTAGTAGTCGTCCCACTCGAACAGGAAAAGAGTTGATTAGAGTAGACTCATACTCAATGAAAATCAAAGAGCAAACTAGGAAACTAGCCG
>NZ_VMMS01000017.1:0-28961 GCF_013277315.1 Streptococcus sp. 2106 | reverse complement strand
ATGAGGAGTTCGGACTCGATTCTCTCCTTCAAGAAACACGTGGTGGTCGTAACCATGCACATATGACAATTGAGGAAGAGAAAGCCTTTCTTGCCCGTCATTTGAAGGCTGCAGAGGCAGGAGAATTTGTTACAATTGATGCCTTATTTCAGGCTTATAAAAAGGAGTTAGGTTCTTCCTACACACGTGATACCTTCTATCAACTCTTGAAGCACCATGGTTGGCGAAATATTAGGCCACGTCCAGCACATCCCAAGAAAGTAGACTCTCAAACCATTGTCGCGTCTAAAAATAAAATCTCAATTCAAGAAGACAAGAAAGCGCTTTAAAACCAGTAGGCGTTTTCGTAAGGTTTGCTTGATGTACCAAGATGAGGCTGGTTTCGGTAGAATCAGTAAACTGGGATCTTGTTGGTCTCCAATAGGAGTAGGTCCACATGTCCATAGTCACTATATACGAGAATTTCGCTATTGTTATGGAGCTGTTGATGCCCATACAGGCAAATCATTTTTCTTAATCGCTGGTGGATGTCATACTGAGTGGATGAACGCCTTTTTAGAAGAGCTTTCACAAGCTTATCCAGATGATTATCTTTTACTCGTTATGGACAATGCTATATGGCATAAATCAAGTACCTTAAAGATTCCGACTAATATTGGCTTTACCTTTATTCCTCCATACACACCAGAGATGAACCCCATTGAACAAGTGTGGAAAGAGATTCGTAAACGTGGATTTAAGAATAAAGCCTTTCGAACTTTGGAAGATGTCATGAATCAACTTCAAGATGTTATACAAGGACTGGAGAAGGAGGTGATAACGTCCATCGTTAATCGGAGATGGACTAGAATGCTTTTTGAAAGTAGATGAGTATTAGAAGTAAGGCCAACAAGATTGTTTTCTATCGGTCAGAAGAGAATCTCTGTTGGCTTTTTTGGCATAAATGAACAATTTTATTTTTCAGAATAGATCAAATATAACAAATAACTCTTAAAATTCAGAAAATTCTATTGACAGGACTTGAAAAAGAGTCTATAATGAATAAAAAAACAAAGGAGAATACTATGAAAACAAGAAAAGTATTGACTCTTGCGGGAGTAACCTTATTAGCAGCTGGTGTTTTAGCTGCTTGTTCTGGGGGTTCAGGCGCTCAAGGTGAAAAAACCTTTGCCTTTACCTACGAGACACATCCGGATAATCTCAACTATTTGACAACTGGTAAGGCAGCAACTTCTGAGATTACTAGTAATGTGATTGATGGATTGCTTGAAAATGATAAATACGGGAACCTTGTTCCTTCATTGGCAGAAGACTGGTCGGTCTCTAAGGATGGCTTGACCTATACTTATAAGATTCGTCAGGATGCCAAGTGGTATACATCTGAGGGAGAAGAGTACGCTCCTGTTAAGGCTCAGGACTTTGTAACAGGACTTAAATATGCAACAGATAAGAAAGCAGAAGCCCTTTACTTGGTACAGGATTCAATCAAAGGTCTGGATGCCTATGCCAAAGGTGAAATCACAGACTTTGCTCAAGTCGGGATTAAAGCCCTTGACGACCAAACAATCCAATACACCTTGAACAAACCTGAAACTTTTTGGAACTCCAAAACAACCATGGGTGTGCTTGCGCCAGTCAATGAAGAGTTTTTGAACTCAAAAGGGGATGATTTTGCCAAAGCTACGGATCCAAGTAGTCTCTTGTATAACGGCCCTTATTTGTTGAAATCCATTGTGACCAAATCTTCCGTTGAATTTGCGAAAAATCTGAACTACTGGGATAAGGACAATGTGCATATTGACAAGGTCAAATTGTCATTCTGGGATGGGCAAGATACCAGCAAACCAGCAGAAAACTTTAAAGATGGTAGCCTTACAGCAGCTCGTCTTTATCCAACAAGTGCAAGTTTCGCAGAGCTTGAGAAGAGTATGAAAGACAATATTGTCTATACTCAACAAGACTCGACTACGTATCTAGTAGGAACAAATATTGACCGTCAATCTTATAAGCACACATCTAAGACTAGCGAAGAACAAAAGACTTCGACTAAAAAGGCTCTCTTAAACAAGGATTTCCGTCAGGCTATTGCCTTTGGTTTTGATCGTACAGCTTATGCCTCTCAGTTGAATGGAGAAACTGGGGCAAGCAAAATCTTGCGTAATCTCTTTGTGCCACCAACATTTGTTCAAGCAGATGGGAAGAACTTTGGCGATATAGTCAAAGAAAAATTAGTGACTTATGGGGATGAATGGAAGGATGTCAATCTTGCAGATTCACAAGATGGTCTTTACAATCCAGAAAAAGCTAAAGCAGAATTTGCCAAAGCCAAATCAGCCCTACAAGCTGAGGGAGTACAATTCCCAATTCACCTAGATATGCCTGTTGACCAGACAGCAACGACAAAAGTTCAACGTGTCCAATCTATGAAACAATCCTTGGAAGCAACTTTAGGAACTGATAATGTCGTTATTGATATCCAACAATTGCAAAAAGATGAATTGCTTAATGTAACTCTATTTGCCGAAAATGCTGCTGGCGAAGACTGGGATTTATCAGATAATGTCGGTTGGGGTCCAGACTTTGCCGATCCATCAACCTACCTTGATATTATCAAACCTTCTGTAGGAGAAAGTACTAAAACATATTTAGGATTTGACTCAGGGGAAGATAATGTAGCTGCTAAAAAAGTAGGTCTATATGACTACGAAAAATTGGTTACTGAAGCTGGTGATGAGACTACAGATGTTGCTAAACGATATGATAAATACGCAGCAGCCCAAGCTTGGTTGACAGATAGTGCCTTGATCATCCCAACAACTTCTAAAACTGGTCGTCCAATCTTGTCTAAGATGGTACCATTTACAATACCATTTGCATTGTCAGGAAATAAAGGTACAAGTGACCCAGTCTTGTATAAATACCTTGAACTTCAAGACAAGGCAGTTACTGCAGATGAATATCAAAAAGCTCAAGAAAAATGGATGAAAGAAAAAGCAGAATCCAATAAAAAAGCGCAAGAAGAACTTGCAAAACATGTGAAATAAGATAAAAAGAAGTTAGTTATTCGCTAACTTCTTTTGGTTTATCGAAAATGAGTTGAAACATCTTTTCACTTTCAAAGATTATGAAGTTAATTTTTTTGTAGAAAAAATCCTGAGTTTTTATTCTCAGGATTTTCTTTCATCTCACTGTTGTGGTTGCTGTTGAACTTGTGGATTTTGTGGCGTTGGTTGTACTGGTTGTGTCGGTTGAACAGCCTGACCAGCTTGTCCTTGGTTAGGATCAGTTGCTGGAGCATTATGTGGTTGTTGACCAACCGTCGTACTTGCCTGTGTAGTTGAACTTTCAGCTGTTGTGCTTGGAGTTTCTACCGTTTGTGTTTGTTGTGTTACTGAATTATTCCATGTGTTCTTGGCACTATTTTGGAAGACGAATTCTCCATTTCGGAATAGGCCGTCTGGCATCGTCCAATCTCCAGGTTGGTCATCTTCTGATAGATACGATATCATTGAGCGATAAACCTTAGCAGCAACTAGGAAACGATCTCCAACAATTGGAGTTAAACGATTTGAGTAACCAGTCCATACAGCCATAGAATACTTACGAGTATAACCTACAAACGTTTCATCTGGAGCTACGTAACCAGTGTTCTTGATATACTTTTCAATTTCTTCGTCAGTATAGTTAGAAGTACCTGTTTTACCTGCTTGTGGAAGCCAAGGTAGGTAGGCTCCACGTCCGATTCCGTATACTAAGACAGTTTTCATCATTTCGGTCATCATGTAAGCAGTCGTTTCTTTCATGGCTCTTGTTCCAGGGTCAGAAAAGTCTTTTTCGCTACCATCACTAAAGACAACTTTATTGATGTACATTGGTTTGTGGTAAATACCACCATTAGCAAAAGCTGCGTAGGCAACTGCCATTTTTTCACTACTTGCACCGTACTGTTTGTTGGATTCAGTTGTGTTACTTGAAATGGCGTTTGCATAATGCATGCTTGGATAGTCGATACCAAGACCATTAAGGAAGGTTTTAGCTCTATCTAGACCGACCTTATTCAAAGTCTCAACGGCTGTGACATTTCGTGATTGTTGAAGAGCATACTGGATTGTAATGTTTCCAAAGTAGCCATGATCCCAGTTGTAGAGTGGAGTATCAGTGCCAGGATAGTTATAAGGAACATCATGTACAATAGACGCAGTAGAGTCATAGACTCCATATTCTAAAGCGGGAGCATAGTCAGTGATTGGTTTCATAGTAGAACCCCAGTCACGATTGGTTTCCACAGCTTGGTTGGTGCCAAATGAAACGTTACTTGCTTGGTGACGAGCTCCAAGTTGGGCAATGACTTTACCATTGGAAACATCTACGACCGTAGATGCGACTTGCAAATCATCGTCAGGGTAAGAGACGTATTGATCGGAGTTGTAGATATCCCACAGACGTTTTTGAGCCTCTTGGTCTACATTTGTGTAAACATCCATCCCAGTAGTTAGAAGGTTATAGCCAGTTTCTTGTTCTACTTGGTCGATAACCTCTTTGAGATAATTGTCCATATATGCTGGGTAGCTATTGACTGATTTCAAACTTTGGAGTCCATCAGTAATAGGAGTATTGATAGCCTTCTCATACTGTTCGGCAGAAATGTAGCCCTGACCTTTCATCTCTGAAAGTACCAAGTTACGACGGTCAAGGGCAGCTTCTGGATGAGAATAGGGATCGTATTGATTCGGAGCCTGTGGCATTCCTGCTAGTAGGGCAAGTTGAGGTAGTGATAGTTCTCTCAAATCTTTGCCGTAATAGTTTTGGGCAGCCGTCTGCATTCCATAGTTTCCGTTAGACATGTAAACTTTATTCACGTAGTAGGTCAGAATTTCTTGTTTTGTGGTTTTTTGTTCTAATTGAACAGCCAACCAAGCTTCCTGGGCTTTACGTGAAATGGTCTGATCAGAAGTGGAAGTTGAGAAATAGGTCAACTTAATTAATTGTTGGGTAAGGGTTGATCCTCCCTGGAGAGAGTTGTTTTGTAAGTTACGTAAAAAAGCTCCTATAATTCGGATGGTATCGACACCTCGATGATCGAAAAAACGATGGTCTTCGATTGATACGATAGCCTTGACCAAATCAGTAGGAATTTCGTTGGCCTGAGCGTTTACTCGGCGTTCAGAGCCCAGATCGGCAATCAGTTCGTTTTTACTATCGAAAATCTTACTAGACGTGGTTGCGACTAATTTGCTCTCAGATAGGGCTGGGGCTTTACTGACGTAATAGAGAAATATGCCTCCTCCCAGCATAACTGCTGTGATAAATAAAGTTAAGAAGCAGATACTCACATACTTAGCTATTCGCAGGATAGTTTGTTTGTTCATCTTGTTTTACCACCTAATAAATGTTCTTTGATAACATTGAGATAGGGAATTTGAGGGAAGGCACCAGCCTTGATTTCATATCCATATTCTCGAATATATCCAAGTGGCATTGATTTTTGTCCCTTATCTTGATGATAGAAGCGAATCAAATCGAATGCCGGCAATAAGTAGGTTTCTTGCTGAGAAGAAAAGTGAAGAAGGACAAAGCAGATTCCTTGTTGGGCAAGGACTTGTTCCATATGCTGAATCTGATGTGGATGAAAATTTTTCATCGGAATCGCACGTTTTTGTTTTGTTTCCTTGGCTTCAAAGTCGATGTAATATCCATTATAAACGCCAGAATAGTCCGTCGTTGAAGCTTGTCGAAAATAGGCTTCAACAATCTTGGCACGACTTCGTTGTGGATAGTCCACTCGTACGATTTGAATAGGAGTTGGTTTCTTGTGTATAACAGCCAAGCCCTGAGACAAATAGTAGTCGTTGGTAGCATTGATCATCTTTTCAAAAGACATTCCTCGATTTGCGAAATTTTTGGGTTGAGAAAGAGATGTTTGTCTTTTTTGTGATGAAAGTTTATGTGGATAGTTGACCATAATTCTCCTTATTGGTACAATAACATCACTCTATTATACCATAAATTTGCACAGAAAGGGTTAAAAATGGCTACAGCTTTGGTTTTGGGCTATTCTGCTTTTGATTTGGGTTTGTTTTCTGATAAGGATCCTCGTCTTAAATTGATAAAAAAAGCAATACGTAAAGATTTAGAGGCTATGGCAGCAGATGGGGTGTCTTGGCTTGTGTTTACAGGAAGTTTGGGTTTTGAATATTGGGTTTTAGAGGTTGCTCAGGAGATGAAAACCGAGTACGGTTTCCAGTTGGCCACCATTTTTGCTTTTGAAACCCATGGGGAAAATTGGAATGAAGGCAATCAGATGAAACTGAGTCGTTTTAAGCAGGTAGACTTTGTCAAATATGCTTATCCTCGCTATGAGCACAAGGGGCAGTTAAGAGATTACCAGCAGTTTTTGCTGGAAAACACGACTAGTTCCTATCTTTTTTATGATGAAGAAAATGAAACGAAACTAGCTTATTTTTACCAAAAGATGAAAAATCAAGAGGACTATTTTATAAAGAGATTAACATTTGATCAATTAAATGAACTTGCTGAAAATTTTTCCGAAAATTGAAGCTTTGACCTTGATTTTTGTTTGCCTTTTTTTATATAATAATACTAGCAAGCGAGAATGGAGAGAGACATGACAAGTATTATTTTTTCAGCAAAAGATATTTTTGAACAAGAGTTTGGACGTGAAGTTCGTGGGTATAGCAAGGTAGAAGTTGATGAGTTTTTAGACGATGTCATCAAGGACTATGAAACCTATGCTGCCTTGGTCAAGTCACTTCGTCAGGAAATTGCGGATTTGAAGGAAGAATTAACTCGTAAACCGCAAGTGAGTTCGGCTCCAAGTCCTAGTCACCCAGATCCAATTGATGTGGCAGCTTCATCTTCTATGACGAATTTTGATATTTTGAAACGCTTGAATCGTCTTGAAAAAGAAGTATTCGGTAAACAAATTTTAGACAATACTGATTTGTAATTCAGGTCTTGTTACATGCAATTTTTGGATAATCGCGTGAGGAGAATTGCTTCTCATGAGGAAAGTCCATGCTAGCACAGGCTGTGATGCCTGTAGTGTTTGTGCTAGGCGAAACCATAAGCCTAGGGACGAGAAATCGTTACGGCAGTTGAAATGGCTAAGTCTTTTGATAGGTCAGAGTAGGCTTGAAAGTGCCACAGTGACGGAGTCTTTCTGGAAACGGAGAGAGTGGAACGCGGTAAACCCCTCAAGCTAGCAACCCAAATTTTGGTCGGGGCATGGAGTACGCGGAAACGAACGTAGTATTCTGACTGCTATCAGCTGGAGCTGTTAGTGGTAGACAGATGATTATCGAAGGAAGTGGTCCTAGTCACTTCTGGAACAAAACATGGCTTATAGAAAATTGCATATAGGTTGGGGCTGAGAAATTTTCTCAACCTCATTTTTTAAAGTGGACATATAGAAAGGTCTTGTAAGACTGTAACATGAAAAAAGAATTTAATTTAATTGCAACTGTGGCAGCAGGTCTTGAAGCTGTTGTGGGAAGAGAAGTGCGAGAGTTGGGCTACGATTGTCAGGTTGAAAATGGACGTGTTCGTTTTCAAGGAGACGTGAGAGCTATTATTGAAACCAACCTCTGGCTTCGGGCAGCAGATCGTATCAAAATTATCGTAGGAACGTTCCCAGCTAAGACTTTTGAAGAGTTGTTTCAGGGAGTTTTCGCTTTAGATTGGGAAAATTATTTACCACTCGGAGCTCGGTTCCCGATTTCAAAAGCCAAATGTGTTAAATCTAAACTTCACAATGAGCCAAGTGTTCAGGCTATTTCTAAGAAAGCTGTTGTCAAGAAATTGCAGAAACACTATGCTCGCCCAGAAGGTATTCCACTGATGGAAAATGGTCCAGAGTTTAAGATTGAAGTTTCTGTTCTGAAAGATGTGGCAACTGTCATGATTGATACGACCGGGTCTAGCCTCTTTAAGCGTGGTTATCGTACGGAAAAGGGTGGCGCTCCTATCAAGGAAAACATGGCAGCAGCCATTTTACAACTTTCTAACTGGTATCCAGATAAGCCTTTGATTGATCCGACCTGTGGTTCGGGGACTTTCTGTATTGAGGCAGTTATGATTGCTAGAAAGATGGCTCCAGGTCTGCGTCGCTCTTTTGCATTTGAGGAATGGAACTGGGTTAGCGATCGCTTGATTCAAGATGTTCGCACAGAGGCGGCTCAAAAAGTGGATCGTGAGCTGGAACTGGATATCATGGGCTGTGATATTGATGCTCGCATGGTAGAAATTGCTAAGGCTAATGCCCAGGCAGCTGGTGTTGCAGGAGACATTACTTTTAAGCAGATGCGCGTGCAGGATTTACGTTCTGATAAAATCAATGGTGTGATTATCTCCAATCCGCCTTACGGGGAGCGTTTATCAGATGATGCAGGGGTGACCAAGCTCTATGCTGAAATGGGTCAAGTATTTGCACCACTGAAAACTTGGAGCAAATTTATCCTGACTAGTGATGAAGCCTTTGAAAGCAAGTATGGTAGTCAAGCAGATAAGAAGCGTAAGTTATACAACGGAACCTTGAAAGTGGATCTGTATCAATATTTTGGTCAGCGTGTCAAACGGCAAGAGGTAAAATAGAAAGGGATACTCATGAGTAAAAAAAGACGAAATCGTCATAAAAAAGAAGGTCAAGAACCGCAATTTGATTTTGATGAGGCAAAAGAGCTAACAGTTGGTCAAGCTATTCGTAAAAATGAAGAAGTGGAAGCAGGAGTCTTGCCTGAGGATTCCATTTTGGACAAGTATGTTAAACAACACAAAGATGAAATCGAAGCAGATAAGTTTGCGACTCGCCAATACAAAAAAGAGGAGTTAGTTGAAACTCATAGTCTGGATGATTTAATTCAAGAGATGCGTGAGGCTGTAGAGGAGTCAGAAGCTTCTTCGGAGGAAGTTCCATCTTCTGAAGACATCTTACCACTCTTGCCTCTGGACGATGAGGAGCAAGGCTTGGATCCTCTATTGCTAGAGGATGAAACTCCAACAGAAATGACTGAAGAAGTGGAAGAGGAGCAAAACCTTTCTCGTCTGGATCAAGAGGACTCAGAAAAGAAAAGTAAAAAAGGCTTTGTTTTGACCGCTTTGGCGCTTGTATCAGTGATTATCTGTGTCAGTGCTTATTATGTCTATCGTCAAGTGAATCGCTCGACCAAGGAAATTGAAACTTCTCAATCAACTACAGCCAATCAATCAGATGTGGATGATTTTAATACACTTTATGACGCCTTCTACACAGATAGTAATAAAACGGCTTTGAAAAATAGCCAGTTTGATAAACTGAGTCAACTCAAAACCTTGCTTGATAAACTGGAAGGTAGTCGTGAACATACGCTAGCCAAATCTAAGTATGATAGTCTAGCAACGCAAATCAAGGCCATTCAAGATGTCAATGCTCAATTTGAGAAACCAGCTATTGTGGACGGTGTGTTGGATACCAATGCCAAAGCCAAATCGGATGCTAAATTTACGGATATTAAAACTGGAAATACGGAGCTTGATAAAGTGCTAGATAAGGCTATCAGCCTTGGTAAGAGCCAGCAAACAAGTACTTCTAGCTCAAGTTCAAGTGAAACTAGTAGCTCAAGCACTAGTCAAACAAGCTCAAATACGACTAGTGAGACAAGCCCAAGTAGTTCAAATGCTGCCTCAAATGAGACTAGAAGTTCTCGTAGCAAAGTCAATATGGGCGTATCAAGTGCGGGTGTTGCTGTTCAAAGAAGTGCCAGTCGTGTTGCCTATAACCAGTCTGCTATTGATGATAGTAACAACTCTGCCTGGGATTTTGCGGATGGTGTCTTGGAACAAATTCTAGCGACTTCACGATCACGTGGCTATATCACTGGAGACCAATATATCCTTGAACGTGTCAATATCGTTAACGGCAATGGTTATTACAACCTCTACAAGCCAGATGGAACCTATCTCTTTACCCTTAACTGTAAGACAGGCTACTTTGTCGGAAATGGCGCTGGTCATGCAGATGACTTGGACTACTAAGCAGTCGTTACAAAATTCTTTCTTTTCAAAAGTAAAAATGATAAAATAAAATAAATGAAACAAGAGGAGTGTCAAATGACAAAAGCTAACTTTGGTGTCGTAGGTATGGCCGTAATGGGTCGTAACCTTGCCCTTAATATTGAATCTCGTGGTTACACAGTTGCTATTTACAACCGTAGTAAAGAAAAAACGGAAGATGTGATTGCTTGCCATCCTGAAAAGAACTTTGTACCAAGCTATGACGTTGAAAGTTTTGTAAACTCAATCGAAAAACCTCGCCGTATCATGCTGATGGTTCAAGCTGGACCTGGTACAGATGCTACTATCCAAGCCCTTCTTCCACACCTTGACAAAGGTGATATCTTGATTGACGGCGGAAACACTTTCTACAAAGACACCATCCGTCGTAATGAAGAATTGGCAAACTCAGGTATCAACTTTATCGGTACTGGGGTTTCTGGTGGTGAAAAAGGTGCCCTTGAAGGGCCGTCTATCATGCCTGGTGGACAAAAAGAAGCCTACGAATTGGTTGCTGATGTTCTTGAAGAAATTTCAGCTAAAGCACCAGAAGATGGCAAACCATGTGTGACTTACATCGGTCCTGATGGAGCTGGTCACTATGTGAAAATGGTTCACAACGGTATCGAGTATGGGGATATGCAATTGATCGCAGAAAGCTATGACTTGATGCAACACTTGCTTGGCCTTTCTGCAGAAGACATGGCTGAAATCTTTACTGAGTGGAACAAGGGTGAATTGGACAGCTACTTGATCGAAATCACAGCTGATATCTTGAGCCGTAAAGACGATGAAGGTCAAGACGGACCAATCGTAGACTACATCCTTGATGCCGCGGGTAACAAGGGAACTGGTAAATGGACTAGCCAATCATCACTTGACCTTGGTGTGCCATTGTCGCTAATTACTGAGTCAGTATTTGCTCGCTACATTTCAACTTACAAAGAAGAACGCGTGCATGCTAGCAAGGTGCTTCCAAAACCAGCTGCCTTCAAATTTGAAGGAGATAAGGCTGAATTGATTGAAAAAATCCGTCAAGCCCTTTACTTCTCAAAAATCATCTCATACGCACAAGGTTTTGCGCAATTACGTGTAGCTTCTAAAGAAAATAACTGGAACTTGCCATTTGCAGACATCGCATCTATCTGGCGTGATGGCTGTATCATCCGTTCTCGTTTCTTGCAAAAGATTACAGATGCTTACAACCGTGATGCAGACCTTGCCAACCTTCTTTTGGATGAGTACTTCTTGGATGTTACTGCTAAGTACCAACAAGCAGTGCGTGATATCGTAGCTCTTGCAGTTCAAGCTGGTGTGCCAGTACCAACCTTCTCAGCAGCTATTACTTACTTTGATAGCTACCGTTCAGCTGATCTTCCAGCTAACTTGATCCAAGCGCAACGTGATTACTTTGGTGCCCACACTTACCAACGTAAAGACAAAGAAGGAACCTTCCACTACTCTTGGTATGACGAAAAATAAGTAGGTCTGCCATGGGGAAACGGATTTTATTACTTGAGAAAGAACGAAATCTAGCTCATTTTTTAAGTTTGGAACTCCAAAAAGAGCAATACCGAGTTGATCAGGTTGAGGAGGGGCAAAAAGCCTTCTCCATGGCTCTTCAGACAGACTATGACTTGATTTTATTGAATGCTCATCTGGGGGATATGACAGCCCAGGATTTTGCAGATAAGCTGAGTCGAACTAAGCCAGCCTCAGTCATCATGATTTTAGATCATTGGGAAGACTTGCAAGAAGAGCTGGAAGTTGTTCAGCGTTTTGCAGTTTCATACATCTATAAGCCAGTCCTTATCGAAAATCTGGTAGCGCGTATTTCGGCGATCTTCCGAGGTCGGGACTTCATTGATCAACACTGCAGTCTGATGAAAGTTCCAAGGACCTACCGCAATCTTAGGATAGATGTTGAACATCACACGGTTTATCGTGGTGAAGAGATGATTGCTCTGACTCGCCGTGAGTATGACCTTTTGGCGACACTTATGGGAAGCAAGAAAGTTCTGACTCGTGAGCAGTTGTTGGAAAGTGTCTGGAAGTATGAAAGTGGGACCGAGACAAATATCGTAGATGTCTATATCCGTTATCTACGTAGCAAGCTTGATGTAAAAGGTCAAAAAAGCTACATTAAAACCGTGCGTGGTGTTGGTTACACCATGCAAGAATAGAAAAGCAGTTGCAGTTGTGTAACTGCTTTTTTCAAATGGAGAAAGGGATGTCTTTCCGTTTTTTTCTTTGTATAGTGGATTGAAACTAGAATGGTACACCACAACTGCTAAAACTTTTCTAGAAATTAATTTAACTTTCCTAATCGATTTGTTCACATCTTATTTCAATTTACTATATTGACAGGGACGAACAGATGTGTTACAATTTTTTTAGGAGGATAAAATAATGAAGAAAACATTTTATCGCAAATTCGGTATTTCAATTATTGCGGGTACTTTATTAGCTAGCCTGCTATCGACAGTATCTGCTTTGACTGTTATTTCAAGTACAGGCGAGGAGTATGAGGTAAGTGAAACATTACAAGAGAGTCCAGGAACTAATAATTTTTCACTTCCCGATGTTTCACCGACTTATGGTCAATATTATACAAATCAGTCAGAAGTCATTATTGGTAAAAATGATTTAGTTAAGGTAAAAAATACTTTACAATATCCTTACTCTACATCAGCTTATGTAGAGTAAGAATTTCGTGGTGTGAAAAATGGTAAAGATGTAACTTATCGAGGGAGTGCCAATTTTATAAAGGATAATGTCCTTATTACTGCTGCTCATAATATTTATAAACATGAGTTTGGTAAAGATGCAGAAGAACTATATGTTACTCCTGCTCGTACTCCAAATAGTGTGCCGTTTGGTCGGATAAAAGTAAAAGAAGCTCGCTATTTAAAAGAATTTCGAAATACTGATCCAGATGAGCTTACTACCTATGACTTAGCAGTTTTAATTTTGGAAGAACCGATTGGCGCTCAATTGGGGACGTTAGGACTTCCCAATAATTTAGAAAATACTAAAAATCTAGATGTAACAGTTACGGGATATTCTGCTGTTAATAAGGATATTAAGCAGATGTATACTGATACAAAAACGATACTTCAAGATACAAATGATTTTTTATTCTATCAAGTAGATACTTTGCGTGGTGCAAGCGGTTCAGCAGTATATGATTCTACCAATAGGGTTGTCGGAGTTCATACCAATGGGAGTAAGGCAGAACAGATGAATTATGCTGTTAAGTTAAATGAGAAGGCTCTATCTTTCATCTACTCTGTTATTAAAGGGCATTCTATTGATGGATGGAAGTTGATTAGTGATACTTGGTATTATTATAAGAATAGTAATAAACAAACAGGTTGGCAAAGTATAAATGGCAAATGGTATTATCTTGAAACCTCTGGTTCAATGTCCACAGGTTGGAAATATGTACGAGGAAGATGGTATTATTTAGATAAGACCAATGGTGATATGAAGACTGGTTGGTATAAAGATGGTTCAACATGGTACTATTTAGATCCTACTAATGGAGACATGAAAACAGGTTGGATAAAAGTAGGAGGAAACTGGTATTATCTCAATTCCTCTGGAGCAATGGTTACAGGTAGCCAAACTATCGATGGTAAAATTTATAATTTCGCTTCATCTGGTGAGTGGATTTAATATTGGAGGGTATATACATGAAACTTTTGAAAAAAATGATGCAAGTTGGATTAGCAGCAATATTCTTTGGTTTTCTAGCTACAAATGTAGTATTTGCAGATGATTCTGAAGGATGGCATTTTGTCCAAGAAAACGGAAGAACCTACTACAAGAAGGGGGACCTCAAAGAAACGGACTGGCGAGTGATTGATGGTAAGTACTATTATTTTGATTCTTTATCTGGAGAGATGGTTGTCGGCTGGCAATATATACCTGCTCCATACGAAGGGGTTACGATTGGTTCTTCTCTAAGGAAAGATATTGCTTTTAGACCAGATTGGTTTTACTTTGGTCAAGATGGGGTACTACAAGAATTTGTTGGCAAGCAAGTGTTAGAAGCAAAAACTGCTACAAATACCAACAAACATCATGGGGAACAATATGATAGCCCAGCAGAGAAACGAGTCTATTATTTTGAAGATCAGCGTAGTTATCACACCTTAAAAACTGGTTGGGTTTATGATAATGGGGACTGGTATTATTTGCAGAAGGATGGTGGCTTTGATTCTCGCATCAACAGATTGCCTGTTGGGGAGATAGCACGTGGTTGGATCAAGGATTATCCTCTAACCTATGATGAAGAGAAGCTTAAAGCGGCTCCATGGTACTACCTAGATCCAGCAACTGGCATCATGCAAATAGGATGGCAATATCTAGGTAATAACTGGTACTACCTCCGTTCATCAGGAGCAATGGCCACTGGCTGGTATAAGGATGGTTCAACTTGGTACTACCTAAATGCAAGTAATGGAGATATGAAGACAGGTTGGTTCCAGGTCAATGGCAAATGGTATTATGCTTATAGCTCAGGTGCTTTGGCAGTGAATACGACCGTAGACGGCTATTCTGTCAATTATAATGGCGAATGGGTTCGGTAATGACAGGGAGCTTATAATTATATTAGAACACTCGCTTAATCAAAGAAGTGACTTTGTTGTACTTGACCTGACGATTGGGGAGATTAAAAGCATGTGAAATCTACACATGCTTTTTCGTTAGTTATGAGTGTTGAACTTGACTAACCATTGACAAAAGATAAGAGCAATCAAAATAAGATACAAAAATATCAATGCTAACTGCACCGAAACGCTCGATGCTATGGATAGGGCTAATAGGGAGAGCAGGGACGGGGCGAGAATGTCCACTGTGCTCAGAGCAGAGCCCACCGTCCCCATCTTGTCGCTGGGGATATAGGCAAAGACAGCTGCTTGTAGGCGAGGGCTGAGAATGCCGATAATCGTAGAACTGATGAAACTGGTCATGAAAATTACGATATAGGCTTGACAAAGGATACTAGTTATTAGAGCCAATAGGGAAATCTCACAGAAAACCAAGAGGTGCGTGAAACGGATATTTTTAAATAGATTACTGCTGGTCATATTGCCAAGGATAGCTCCACAAGAAATGATGATGGAGAGCAGGGCGAGGAGTTGCCCAATGCTCAGTTGTGCTAGTGTCTGTTGGATGAAGCGGAGGGCAATCAACCGAGGAGACACATCCAAGATGGCAATCATACTGGTCGTCAGAAACAGTAGTATGACGGTATCTTTTAACCTCAGGAGCACAGCCAGCGACTGTTTAAGATGTTGAAAATATTTCTTAAAACTCAGTGCTGTATGTGACATTTCAATCCTTTTTTCAACCTCATACAAGGTATGTCGAATAACATACAGGCCCCAAAAGGCAATGACAAAAGTCAGAGTGTTGATAAGGGAAATAGTTTGAATACTCATAACATTGATAAGGAATGCACCAGCTAGATTGGCGACAATGCGGACAACCCTCATCAGAGACTGCCTGAACCCCATGGCATCATGCAGGTCGTCCTTAATTATACTGATGTAGAGGGCGTTCATCATGTAGGCAGACAGGTAGCTCAAGGTGTCAGAGATAAGGTTGATGATGACAATCATAATGACTGAAACTAATGAAAAGGGCGACAAGACGAGAAATACTGTCAAAATAGCGTAGAGCAGGATTTTGATTTTGGCAATCCAGAGTGCGTGTTTGACTCTATTTTCTTGAAAATCTCCTAGAATTCCGAGAAAGAGTTGCGATAGTAGGGGAACCACCTCTGAAATGGAAATCAGTAAAATCGCTAGCGGAGCGAAATTGTACTGAGCCACATAATTGATAATGGCGAGGTAGAAAATACTGTCGCCGAATGATGAAAAACAGCTGTTTAGCAGCAACTGTCTATATATGTTGTTTGTCCAAAATAATTTCATACTTTTCTCCTTATTTCTGCACATCGAATGGGAATTTATTATTTAATAGACACCAATATACCCCCATGCTTCAAACAAATCTGCTTTACTCCTATCTCCTTGAAACATCAGTAAATCGTGATCATCTCGTTCAGAACATGCTAAAATTACCTGTTGGATTTTTTTCATCAGTAATTTGTTTTGATTGTAGACAGTGGTTTGTAGTAAGCTAGTTATTCCGTGGCAATATCCTGTCATCATTTTTAGATGATGGTTAAAAACAAATTATTGATATTTACTAATAATATCTTTGTTTCCGTCACAATCGTACATACAAAGATATAAGATTATTCCGGAAATTCCTTTGCACCAAGAAAGTTGTAAATTTCCTAAATTTTTAGTATTAGAAGTAACTTTTTCTAATAATTTTTTTAATTCAGTATGGAATGTATGGAGATCATTATAGAACATAGAAGGTTCTAAGACTTTAGAATAGGCAAATAAAGCCTATGCAATTCCACAATATCCATGAGCAAAGCTATAGTCTAAAATGCTTTCTTTGGCTGTATCTCTTTGTAGGAAATAATGCTAAATTTCCCCTATACTATTGTGGATGAAAATTTTAAGAGTATTGTCATTGGTAAATTGATAGTATTTTATTAATGACAATAGGACACCAGATTTTCTCAATGCAAAGTCTATTTCCTCTAGAGTATCATAATTCTCTATTAATTTCTTAGCGGTGACGTTTGCTAATTGTAGATAGTATTGATTTTTACTGATAGAAAATAAATGTAGGAGTAACCATAGATAGCCTGAATCACCAAATAGCAGCGAGTATTGATATTCATATGTGTGTGTCGTTCTAATTGTCACTGCTTTCTTGATGATAGAGAGTATTTTAGAATCCAGTTCTGGGGGGGGGCAATTTATTTAGAGGAAACAGTAGTCCAGCTATTCCGTGTTGGAATGATAAATTACTTACGAAATTTCCAAATTCTGTTGAAGAAGTGATCCTTCCTTCAGAATTTACAGTTTTATCTAGTAAAAATCGTAGAACACTATTACATTCCGTTTTGTAATCATATTTATGTTCCTCTATTTTTTTAATTTTGACTAAATTATTTGTTTGACTTAAATTTAGTAGGTATTGTAACCAAAATAGTTGCTCATCTGTGAGCTGACCTTGAGTATGTGATAGTTCTAGTAATTGAATAGGATCCTTTAGTTAGATTCGATCAATCCATAACATAACAACATTTTTAGGACAACTTGTCAAATATTAGTATATATTTTTACATCTTGAATTGTCAAATTAAGTGCATAACTTTCCCGTAGCATATGTACTGACCCCCAAAAGTTAGACAATTAATTTATCCAAAGGATTTAGTTCTGTACTGCACAGGACTAAGTCCTTTTAGTTTTACCTTAATTCGTTTATTGTTGTAGTAATCAATATAGTCTACAATAGCTTGTTCCAATTGCTTAAGCGACTGAAACGACTTCTCATAACCGTAAAACATTTCCGATTTCAGAATCCCAAAGAAAGATTCCATCATGCCGTTGTCTGGGCTGTTGCCCTTGCGTGACATGGATGCTTGAATTCCCTTACTCTCTAGGAACCGATGATAAGAATCGTGTTGATATTGCCAGCCTTGGTCACTATGGAGAATCGTATTCTCGTAGTGCTTCTCTGTGAATGCCTGTTCCAACATTGTTTGTACTTGTTCTAAGTTGGGTGAAGTTGAAAGATTATAGGCGATAATTTCACTATTAAAGCCATCTAAAACTGGTGATAAGTAAAGCTTTTGAGTACTTGCTGGAATGGCAAATTCTGTCACATCTGTGTAGCACTTTTCCATTGTTTTAGAGCCTTCAAATTGACGTTGAATGAGATTCTCTGCTTTCTTACCAACGTCTCCTTTAAACGTCTCCTTTATGAGAAGAATATTTTCGTTTCTGTCGCATTTTAGCTTGTAAATTGAGTACTTTCATCAAGCCTTGAACTCTTTTATGATTTACTAGATAACCACGATTTCTTAGTTCTAAATAAATCCGACGATAAGCATAATTTCCCTTGTGTTCGATAAAGATGGATTGAATTTCAGCTTTAAGCTCTTGGTCCTTATCTGGTTTATCTAGCTGTTTCAAGTGATAGTAGTAGGTCGAACGAGCTAGTTTAATGGCTTTTAAAAGAAGATCTAACGAAAACTCAGTCATTAATTCTTGAACAATTTCTGTCTTTCTTCTTTCTCTTCTTTCTCTTTTTCCTCCTTCAATCGGAGTTCTCTTAACTTTTTTAGGATGGCATTCTCCGCTCTCAGGTACTCATTTTCTGCTTGAAGACGTTCTAATTCTGTCCTCTCTTCAGGTCTCTTTTTTGGCTTACGTCCCATTTTAGGTACTCTCCCTCTTGTTTTCTCAACAATAGTATACCCGTTTTTCTTGTATTGTGCTAGCCAATTAAGAAGTATCGTACGACTTGGGAGGCCGTATTCAAGAGAAACTCTATCTTTAGTCCAGCCTTCATGTATGACTTTATCAATCATTTCTTGTTTTAAATCAGGAGAATAGTAACGATTTTTTCCTTTTTTGACGAACTCTATTCCGTAACGATCAATCAATTTAATCATATACCTAATATTAGAATTGTTTATCCCAAATTTATTTGAAAGCTTCTCTAAGCTATATCCTTGTTTTCTAAGTTCATAGATCTGAACTTTATCATCATAAGTTAATTTCATAATAAAAATACCCCAAAAGTTAGATTTTGTCTGTCTAACTTTTGGGGTGCAGTTCACCTAATATTATGCGTTTTTTCCTATTTTAAAGACTTTTATCCACCTATTATACAAAGTTAAATATCCATCACAGTTTACCATTAGCCTTCATTACTTAACCCATTCGCCATTATAGTTTAAGTAGTAACCACCTACTGTGGTATTAACAGCTAAAGCACCTGAACCATAGGCATAGTACCATTTACCATTGACTTGGAACCAGCCTGTCTTCATATCTCCATTACTTGCATTTAGGTAGTACCAAGTTGAACCATCTTTCACCCAACCAGTAGACATTGCACCTGATGAACGAAGGTAGTACCAACTGTTACCAACATAAGCCCAACCTGTCTTCATATCACCATTTTGAGCATCTAGATAATACCAAGTTGAACCATCTTTCACCCAACCAGTTGCCATAGCACCTGATGAACGGAGATAGTACCAGTTATTACCTAGATATTGCCATCCTGTTTGCATTGCAGCAGTTGTTGGATCAAGGTAGTACCAAGCTGAACCATCATTTATCCAACCTGCACGTCTTTCACCACCAATATAGTTTTCTCCATTAATTTCTGTTTTAGCTAGATAATACCAGTTAGACTGATCATAAAGCCAACCTGTCTCTAAAGAATGATTCTGATTAAAGTAATAGTTCGTGTAATAACGCTTCTCTTCTTTATCTTCTGAATCTTCTGAATCTTCACGTTTTTCCCCGTACTCTTTTCCAACACTGTCTTTTGTTTTAATCTCTAATGCTTTCCAGCCAACAAATTCTTGTAGTACCCCATCTTGTCCAAAATAGTACCACTTGTGTTGAAGGCCGATTTCATTAACTGGTTGGTTATCTAATAAATCATCACGATAACCTGTTCCAGGAATTTCTAAGTATTGCCATCCAACTACCATTTCTCCTTTATCACCAAAATAGTAAGTTTTTCCGTCTATTTTATGCCAATAGATTGCTTTATGAGCATCTTTTACATAATATTTTCTATTATCCTTATCAACAAATTGGCCACCTGTGGTATCCGCAAAAACAGTATTTGTAGCTAGCAAACCAAAGAAAAATGCTGTCAGTCCAACTTGCATAGTTTTTTTCAAAAGTTTCATTTATATGTCCTCCAATATTAAATCCACTCACCAGATGAAGCAAAATTATAAACTTTACCATCGATAGTTTGGCTACCTGTTACCATAGCTCCACTTGAGTTAAGATAATACCAGTTTCCTCCTACTTTTATCCAACCTGTTTTCATGTCTCCATTAGTAGGATCTAGATAGTACCATGTTGAACCATCTTTATACCAACCAGTCTTCATATCACCATTTTTATTATCTAAGTAATACCATCTGCCTCGTACATTTTTCCAACCTGTTGCCATTGAACCAGAGGTTCCCAAATAATACCATTTTCCATTTACTTTTTGCCAATCTGTAAGCATCTTACCAGAAGCATCTAGATAGTACCAAGTATCATCTATTTTCTGCCAACCCGTTTGTTTATCATGTTGTTTATAATAGTACCAACTGCCACTTAATTTTTTCCATCCTTCAAGAGAATATCCTTTAAGTACTGAATAAATAAATGATAAATTCTGTTCATTTAATTTTACTGCGCTATTAACTTGGTTAGCTTCATCTCCCAAAGTATGTACTCCGACTACACGGTGACTAGCATCATAAACAGCAGATCCACTTGATCCCCCCAAAGTATCAACTTGATAATTCAAAAAAGTACCATCATCACTTAAAACTTGTTTTTTATCTGTATACATTTGATGAATTCCAAAATCATATGATGGATATCCTGTAATCGTCACTGGTGTTCCAGCCAAATTTTTCTGACTATTTGGAAGCCCCAGTGTTCCCAATTTTGCGCCAACAGGCTCTTCTAGAATTAATAGAGCCAAGTCATATTTCGATGCATCTCTAGAATTTAAAGTTCTAAATTCTTTCAAATAACGAACTTCCTTAACCTTGATCTTTCCAAATGGTTCCTGATCTGGACTAGCTGCTGGAAGTACATAAATAGCATCCGCTTCTTTTCCATATTTATGACTGTAGAAGTTATGAGCTGCTGTAATTAAAACATTATCTTTAATAAAATTCGCGCTTCCTCTTCCTTCTATATTCGTTCCATTGGCTACACCATTGTACTCAGACAAAACCATAGCTGAAGTTGAATACGGATATTGTAGAGTATTATCAATTTTAACCAAATCATCATTACCGATAATTACTTCTGATTGATTTTGGTAATATGAACCATATGTTGGCGAAATCTCAGGAAGTGAAAAATTATTAGTTTCTGGACTTTCCTGTAATGTTTCACTCACCTCATATTCTTCACCTGTACTAGAAATAACAGTCAAAGCAGATACTGTCGACAACTGGCTAGCCAATAAAGTACTCGCAATAATTGAAATACCCAATTTTTTATAAAACGTTTTCTTCATTATTTTTATCCTCCTAATGTGATTATAGCATACTATTCTAAAGTTCTCAATCTACTATAGAATCAAGAAATCTACCACCTTCTGTAAATACCCTCCATTATCACATAAACAGGTAAACTTTTCAATTAATGACTGCGCTTTTCAATCACGATAGAGGTACTTGCTTGCTTCTTTGATACTAAGTTCAGCCATTCTTTCCTTGTTTTTCTCAATAAAGCATGTTACCCAAGTTGGATTCGTTTTGGAGTAGTCTCGCAGAGTCCAGCCAATGGCTTTATTGGTAAAAAATTCTGTTTGGTTCAAGTTATGAAGGAGAATCTTTTCCATTAATTGAGTATTGGTCTTCTCTTTTCTTAATAACTGGTGGTCAATAGCGACG
Organism: Streptococcus sp. 2106; assembly: GCF_013277315.1. Taxonomy (NCBI): domain Bacteria; kingdom Bacillati; phylum Bacillota; class Bacilli; order Lactobacillales; family Streptococcaceae; genus Streptococcus; species Streptococcus sp. 2106. The sequence continues at coordinate 7,372 of NZ_VMMS01000017.1, read as the reverse complement.
CGTCTCAACCAGATATTGTCTGACAGGCTCCATTGGAGGATTATTTTTTCCAGTTCCTGCTTCTCATACACCAAACTCCCTACTACTCGATCTAGGATATCCACCGTATCCCACCAAGACTTGGTAACAACCAACTGCTCTAGCTTAGGCAAATCGCTGTCCCTTAAATAAGACTGCATTGCTTTCAAATAGTTAGCAGCCACATACTGGTATTCTCTAGATTCTTTTTCCCAGCAAGTATCTGCAAAATCCCAATCGATAATATTTGTTTTTTCGCTTCTGGAAAATATTTTTATAGAGTTTATTTCTTTCAGGCACCGCAATACCTAGAAAAGAAAATTGATGGCGCATATGGGCTTCCATGGGTCTTGCTTTTTAGAGTCTTTTGCTGCTTCTAGCTCCTCAAGTAAATCTGCTAAACTCATCTAAAACTCTTCATACCCCACCAAATGGTGCTGAAAGGCATAGACAGCCGCCTGGGTGCGATCGCTGACTTCAAGTTTGGCAAGGATATTGGACACATGGGTCTTGACCGTCTTGAGAGAGATAAAAAGTTCATCAGCGATACGCTGATTTTCGTAGCCCTTGGCGATGAGTTGGAGAACATCTCGCTCACGCGCAGTCAGGTCCTCATGTAGTTCTATGTGATTGCGGTGGTATTCGACTTTTTTGCTGACCTCTTGCTCAATGGCCAACTCCCCAGCAGCCACCTTACGGACAGCATGGAGCAGTTCGTCGGCACTAGAAGTCTTGAGCATATAGCCACGAGCACCTGCATCTAAGACAGGCATGATTTTTTCATTGTCCAAGTAAGAAGTCACAATTAAAATCTTGGCTTCAGGCCATTCTTTAAGGATGGCCAAGGTCGCGTCAATTCCATTCATCTCAGGCATGACAATATCCATGACAATGACATTCGGACGCAATTTCAAGGCCAAGTCAATACCTTGAGACCCGTTTGCCGCCTCGCCCACAACTTCTACATCATCTTGGAGATCAAAGTAGCTTTTCAAGCCCAATCGGACCATTTCATGGTCATCTACTAGTAAAATTTTCATCTTTACTCCTTTATCATTCCTTATCTAACAGGGGAATACGGATATCAACTGCCAGTCCTTGCTTGGGAGCTGTCAAGAGTTGAACTGTTCCAGCCATATCTTCAACCCTCTCTTTGATATTTCGCAGTCCATAACTCAAGTCGTCTAAGTTCCCTAACTGGAAACCAATCCCATTGTCCACCACCTTCAGCTGCAATTCAAAGTCTGTCTGATAGAGATAGACATCCAAACAAGAGGCCTGGGCATGGCGGAGGGTATTGCTAATCAACTCCTGCAAAATGCGGAAGATATGCTCCTCAATCTTCTTGGGCAATTTCGTCATATTCTGCTTGAGACTAACCTTGAGATCACTCTTGTCCTCAAGCTCTTTTAGGAGAATTTGAATCCCTTCTATCAAGCTCTTCTGCTCCAGTTCAATTGGTCGCAAGTGCAGGAGCAAGACTCTCAAGTCCTTCTGGGCAGTTTCTAAAATAGCTGTGACACTCTGCAACTGGATCTGCATCTTTTCTCTATCCAATTTCAAAGCCTGCTGACTGACGCCTGATAAAATCATGTGAGCCGCAAACAACTCCTGACTGACTGTATCGTGCAAATCCCGAGCAATCCGCTTTCGTTCCTTCTCGATGATTTCCTCTTCCTGAGCAAGGCTGTGATTTTCAGCCTTTTGAAGCGCTTCTGTCAAGAGGTTAAGTTTGCCAGATAAGGACTTAAAACTAGCATCCAAATCTGGATCTACAACCTGAACCACTTCTTTCCCTGCCAACAAACGCTTGAGATTAGCCTGCATTTTTCTTAGAGAAAGCTCTTCCACACCTCTCCAAAACAGGGATAAGAGAAAGGTCATGGACATGCTGAATACCAACAATAAAAAGATAAATTTTTCTGTTTTTTCGACATCGTGCAAGAAAATAGACCAGTCAAAGTCAAGGATTTCCAGTAAGCTGTGGGAGAAAAAAAAGACAAAGAGGACAGAGGTGATGGCAATGATTACATAGGCTTGTTTTTTCATCCTCTGACCACCTCCACATCCCCAATCATAGTAGTCAAGAAAATCTTGACACTCTTGTTACTCTTGAGATAGTCTCTTGTTTCTTGATGATAGTGTTCATTGCGAAGGGCTCGCTTGGGCTGATTGAAAAAATTCAAATCCCCATAGAGACAGTTAACGCTAAGGCTGACTTCCACATCTACAGGTACAATGATTTTGGTCGTTCCTACCATCTTTCTGAGGATAATGACATTGTCATGATTGGTTAGAATCACCCTCTCCAGATGAATGGTGTCCTTGCCCATGAGACGAAAGAGATTGATATCATCAAACTGGCAAGTTTGATAACTTGAAAAATGATGGAGATTGCCAAACCAACGATTTTTCTCCTTCTTAACCGTCACAACCTCTTCAAAAACCAAATTTGTCTGCTCTTTTTCCTGGTTCATCATCGGGTAAAGAAGAAAGAGACTATAGATGACCGCAACAAAAATAGCTAGAATCACAAAAGGATTGAGCATGACGATGAAAAAGAAAAGAATGCTTGCCACCACTAACAGAAGATTATTGCCCTCTTTACCAGTGTAATAGCGAATCAAAAGCAAAAAGAGGAATAAAATCAGCAGAAAACGCGAAAAATGCTCTGAAACCATCAAAATCAGAGCTCCTGTCAAAAGACAGGCTTCGATAAATAAAAAGATTTTAAATTTTCTCATAGGTTGATCCTCTCCTTTCTATTTTATCACACTTCAAAAAAGTCACCTCAGTCTGAGGATGGAAAAAAGGCGGTGGTCACGCCTTTTTCATCTGATCCTTTGCTTCTTTTAATTTTCCATAAAGAAGATAGTCTACTTTTTGCAAATCTGCTATGGTGGCACAATTAAGAGCACACATAATCAAACGCAGATCGTCTTTCCAGCCTTGAACAATACCAATCACTTCTTCAACTGAATAGGTTTCAACCAATTCCAGAACTGTTCGTGACAGTCCTACAGCTTTGGCACCAAAGACCAAACACTTAATCATATCCAGCGGATTCCGAACGCCTCCACTAACCAAGAGTTCGACCTTGTCTTTCCATTCTTGGGCGTTGAGTAGGGCCTGCACGGTAGACTGTCCCCATTGATTGAGGTAATCACGCTGGCCACTGCGACGGTTTTCGATATAGGCAAAGCTGGTGCCACCACGACCTGATAAATCCACTGTACGAACACCCAGTTCATAGGCTCTCTCGATGGTCTTGGCATCCATTCCAAATCCCACTTCCTTGAGAACAATAGGAACAGGAATTTGCTGGCTATAGTCTGCCAGATGCGATTGCCAGCTTCTGAACTTCCTTTCTCCCTCAGGCATAAGCAATTCCTGCATGACATTGACATGCACTTGCAGGAGAAGAGGATGCATCTCTTCTACAGTCTGAAGGCCTAACTCGACAGGCTTGTCCAATCCAATATTGGTTCCAAGGAGGAGATTGGGATGACTAGACTTGACAGAAAAAGAGTCATCTGCTGGATCTTTGAGTGCTGCGCTATAAGAACCCGTTACAAATAAAATACCACAGGCTTCTGCCACTTGAGCCAACTTTTGATTGATTTCTTTACCTTTTTCACTCCCACCTGTCATGGCATTGATATAAAAAGGAAAATCCCACTTTCGACCAGCAAACTCTGTCGACAGATCGATTTCATCCAGATTGTAAAGAGGCAAGGAAGAATGAAGCAGCTCCACCTCATCAAAGCTATTATAGGAACTTTTCTGCTCAAGGGCATAGCGGATGTGCTCATCCTTACGATTTGTCGTCATGTCCTATCCTTTCTTGGTATAAGAGCTCAATCCCCAGATCGGCCCAACGGTTTTTTAGGGTTTCAGTTGATTGCTCATCAAAACTCAAGGCAATACCACAATCACCACCACCAGCGCCACTGCTTTTGGCAACGGCTTGCAAATCTTGACTGGCTTCTTTCAGCTGTCTAAGCGAAGGCGTATAAATATCTGCGCTCAAGCCTTCTAAGAGATTGCTGGCTGTTTCCACCTGCTCAATAACTTTTTCGGATTTCCCCTGCTCCAAGGCTTCTACCAGAGAAGCCACTGTTTCTTTTGAGGAACTTAAAAAATTCTGATTGATATTTTGCTTGATTTGTTGAACCATATCACTAGATACAGCCACTTCCTTGGTCCATCCCACTAGGAAATCACATTCTAAAGTTGGTTTCACTTGTGAAATTGAAAAGTCCCAATCACGCTCTAAAACAGTCGCCAAATTTTCTTCTTTCAACCAAGCTGCTACCTGCTGGCGATCAAATGACTGGTAAAGAACCAAATCCTCTGCCACAATACAGGCAAGGTCCCCCATAGACCCATTGTCTCCGCGCTTGAGCAAGACAGCGCTAGCCAGCTTGAACAAGAGCTCCTGATCAACCGAAAGCTTATACAGAGCTAGCAGAGCCTTGATGACCAAAACAACGACGCTACCGCTAGAACCTAGACCAAACTTTTTCCCTTCCCGTTCCATTTTTCCTCGAATTTCTAGAGAAAAATGTCTTAAAGTTTGACCTCGATAAGTCAGGAAATCTTCCACTAAAGCAATCGTTTCTTGAATCAAGCTGTAGTCAGAATTTGGCGCCAAATCTACTGCGAAATCAAACAGATCTGAATAAATACGGTAGCTGTCAGAAAAAGCAATATCGCCCTTCATATAGATGGGAATGGCCTTTATCAAGGCCAACTGTCCGGGCTCTAAAATAGCATATTCACCTGCCCAATAGAGCTTTCCACAAGTTTTAACAGCAATCATCTTGACTCAAATCCTTTGTTTTTGACACAATCAAGCGGTAACGTTGACCGAAGATTTTTGATAAATGCTCCAAGTCTTTCTCTTGACAAAGAACTTTGACATTAGGACCGGCATCCATAGTAAAGTAGCAGGCCTCTCCTTGCTCGCGAAGTTGACGAACAAAGTCCATCGCTTCATAAGATGAATCGGTCAGATAAGAAAAGGCTGGTGATGCTGTTTTTGTCGTAGCGTGCATAGCAAGAGCATTTTTCTCCGTTAATTCTCCAATCTTGGCAAAGTCATTTTCCTTGAGATAAATCAGCATATCCTGATAGTCCTTCTCAGACTGACGAACCCAGTCGTCAAAAGTCGTCGAAGTCTCCACACAAAGTTTCATCCCGTCACGGCTAGAGATTGGTTTTTTCTTGTCCTCTAGCACCAACATGATCATAGCTAGTTTCAAGTTTGTCTCTACAGGGTAAATTCCCCCACTATCCTTGTCCCAGGCACCTAGTGGTCCATAAAAACTCCGAGAAGAAGAACCTGAGGCAAACTTAGCCTCCTGTACCAACTGACTCCGAGACAAACCAAGCTGGAAATAAGTATTACAAGCCTTGACCAGGGCGGACAAACCACTAGAACTTGAGGACAGGCCCGCTGCCGTAGGCATATTATTTTGAGTATCGATACGGACAAAGCCCTCACCAGCTGGACGATAACGGTCAATAATCTTACTCATCTTGGCATGCTCGACCTCATTTTGTAGCTGACCATTGATGTAAAATTCGTCAGCTGTTACATTGGCTGGTAAAGGCGACAAGGTCGTCTCTGTATACATATTTTCCAAAGTTAGAGAAATACTGCTAGTAGCAGGCACCATCTCTTTTTCTTTTTTCTTTCCCCAATATTTGATAATAGCAATATTTGCGTAGGAACGTACTGTTACAGGCTCTCTATCCATGTCTGAACAGCTCCTTTCTCTTCTAATCTTTCTGCTAATTCTTGTGCGTGTGTCAAATTATCTGCCAAGGCTATAATACAGCCTCCTAGCCCACCACCGCTCATCTTGGCACCCAGAGCACCATGGCTAAGAGCCGTTTCAACCAGATGGTCTGCCTCAGGGCTACTGACCCCAATTTCTTTTAAATGTAAATGCGCTTGACTGAGGATTTGTCCCAGTTCTTCAGCATCTTTTTGTGAAATCGCATCCTCTGCCTGCTGGGTCAATTCTCCCAAGGCATGAAAAAATGGTAGGGCATCCTTGCCCTTATTTTGAACTACTTGAATGGATTCACGAGTGTGACCATAAACACCTGTATCGGCAATCACCAAATAGGCGGATAAGTTCATCTCAAGCTCTGTAAATCCTACATTCTTAATAAAGCGAATAGGTTGGTCACTGAGACAAGTCTTAGCATCCAAACCACTAGGATTCATATGGGCAATCATTTCAGCTCGATTGACCAAGATTTCTAGTACATCATGAGGCAGATCAGCCTGATAGTAGTCAAATACCGCACGAATGGCCGCTATGCTGATAGCCGCTGACGAACCCATCCCCCGTTTCTCAGGGATAGCCGAGTCAATCTCACAACGAATGCAGGCTTCTGTGATATCCAAATACTCCAGTGAAGCATAAACCGCCATGGACAAGGTATCCTCCTCATAAAGGCGCCAAGGACTCTCTGCAGGAACTATCTTACAGGTCACCTCCACCTCCAAAAGAGGCAGGGAAATGGCAGGATAACCGTAAACGACCGCATGTTCCCCTATTAAAATTGTCTTACTATGTGCCTGACCGACACCAACTTTTTTTGTCATTTTTTCCTTTTACTAGACGAAAAAACGTCTTATTTTTCATACAAGTATTAATTCTTTCCTATCTATTTTATTATATTTTCACAAAAAAAGCGATTGTTTCCATTCACAATCGCTTCTTTCATTATTGAACCCATTCGCCATTATAGTTGACAGAATAGCCATTTACAGTCGTATTCACTGCCAAGACACCTGAGCTATAAGCGCGTAGTACCATCTGCCATTGACCTGGAACCAACCTGTCGTCATAGAACGACGAAAGAAACTCCATACCGTTAAGTAAAGAGGAAAGTCGTGAGGGAGCATGCGCCATTGACAACCTGTTTTAGTGACGTACAAAGTCTCATTAACAAGTACTCGTTTCGGCCATTTATAGGTGCGGTGTTTGGAGAAATAGGGTTCAATCTCCCAAGAGGCATAGGGGTGCGCATAATAGATATGTTCCTCAGAAAATACATCAGACAAGCGGTTAAATTCTGTACCATTATCTGCCGTGATGGACAGAATCTTGTCTTGTTTTAAGATGAGTTTTAAAGCCTGATTGACCGCCTCAGCACTTTTATTTGGAATCAATCGGATAATTTGATGCCTAGTCCTTCGATCAGTTAAGACCAGTAAACAATAATTTTTCACCCTTGTAAGCAGAACCGTATCAATCTCATAATGCCCATTCTCCAATCGCAGATTGATAGCTTCAGGACGCTGTTCGATAGATTGACCAGGGGGTTTGATATT
>NZ_VMMS01000016.1:0-28336 GCF_013277315.1 Streptococcus sp. 2106 | reverse complement strand
TTAGAAATCGATTTGACTGTCTTGATTGATTTGTCCTGTTCTTATTTCATTTCACTATGAAAACGTTTAAAATATTTTCAACAACCTATCGAAATCATCGTAAACGCTTCGGATTACGAATGAATTTGATTGCTGGTATTATCAATCATGAACTAGGATTCTAGTTTTGCAGGAAGTCTAATAATGAAAATAAAGGACTAAAGTAATAACTCTAAATATATCTGATTTTTATAGGACATTTCATAAAAAAATCTACATACCTAGAGTCCTATTTAGTTATGTATCTTACATAAAGAGAAAGGAATTAATTATCATGAAATTATCTTTGTATAGTGAAGTTGACCATTACCATTCTTTAAGTTCTTATTCTTTAAATGATATTACACATACTGATACCCCAAAAAATATTATTGAAAAGTCTAAAAAAGATAAGTATAGATACCCAATAGTAATACTTAATAAAGAACATAAAGTAATTGGATTTTTTTGCCTACACCTAAACACTGGTCCTAAAAAGTATGGCTATTATCAAAAAGATTATGCGCTTATTAGAGGATTTTCTATTGATGATAATTTCAGAAATCAAGGATATGGTTCTAATGCTCTGAATAAAATATTTGAATTCATAGACTCAACTTTAAAATTAGAAATTAACCATATTGTATTGGCTGTAAATGAAAAAAATATATTGGCTCAAAAAGCATATAGAAATTCAGGTTTTTTTGTTGTGAAGAAAGATTTAGAAGGAAAAAAGGGGAAATTAATTATTATGGAGAAAAGCAGAAACTAGTATCATTTCTAGTTTCTGCTTTTCACTAAGTCTGCTATAAATTTAGTATCCTAGCTTATTTGCATATTTTGAGAGGAATAATCTATATACTAAACTTTTATGTTTATAATTCATTCCTTTCGTTTCACTCAAGGCACAAGACAGAATGAAAAAGTGGTGTGCTCTTTATTTTGTTTTATAATAATAGTGAGAAAGTCTATCACTACTACAAATCACGTGGAGGTGAATAAGTGAGTGGCATAGCCACTACCTCGCATTTTTATAGGTGTCATTCTTTCCATCAAGCACAAGAACTGTGACTAGGAGCACGTAAACTTATAATTGAATAAGCGACTCGTTTGTGAAAGGAAAGAATAGTCAAGGGATAGGCAGACTCAAATTTGGTGAAGGGAAACCCCTCATGTTAAAAGCCAAATTTCAATTTAAAAAATTTTAAAATTTGTTTCGTATTTACTACTCCTTGCCTTTATATTGGATTGATTAAGAGAACCTTTCGCGATGTTCCTTAGTAACTTCTTCGTACTAGGAAAATTTAAAAATTCGGATAGGTAGCTACCCCGATTATTCATACAAAAAGCATCCGAAATTTCTTTGTCTGATAGAAGATCAATCTGTTTCTCGACTGCTTGACAAACCAAGTTTGCAAGAAAGATATTTTTAGGTGAATCAAAAGTTTCTGCTTTGTGGTTAAAATCATGTTTCATATTTTTAGTTTGGCACAAAGTAGCTTGATTGGCTAGGAGTTCTCTTTCTTTTCCGATTTTTTCTTCTCCGCTTTTTCGCTTGAATCGGTCGCTACCTCTTCCTTTTTCTCTCTTTTCTCTTCTTTGATTTTGACGGAAGGAAAGATGAACTCATATTGACTCTTATCCGTACGAACCCTTGTCACCAAGCTTGCTTTCTTGTTTTGATAACTCACCTGACCCAGATTAAAAACCTGTTCCCCACTTTCTTGCTCGGCTTTATCCTTGGCTCGTTTGGCCATGGCAAAAGCAAGCAATTTTTCTTTATTCAAAGCATAGTCTTGATAGTGGGCGACTTGTCGGTTCAAGTAAAATTGTAATAAAAGACTAAAGATAGCTGCCATGCTGACTGCATAGAGGAGAACACCTGCCTTAACTTTCTTCTTTTTCCACACGATAGATAAACTCTCTCTCTAATCCTTTTTGAAATTGGAAACGAAAGTGTACCAGTTGGCCCTCCTCTGTAATCTGCGCAGACTTAAGCCCATAGACCATAGGTTGATAACCTCGACCACGAGCATTCGTTTTACGGAAATCATCTGCCCTAGACTTACCCATAGCGATCTCCTTGCCATCCTGCTTCATATAGATACGATTGCCCTCCACTTTTTCGAATTGCGAACGGTCTAATTCTGCCTCCAACTGGTCCACAAACAAGAGCCACTCTTTTTGCTCGCTTTGCCGCTGGTAGCGAACTTCTGAAATAAGGAGCTGACTCATGGCTTGAAAGAGGAGTAGACTCCCACTGATGACAATAAGGGCAATCAGGGATTCCAACAAGGTGAAAGCCTTGACCTTATGGCTCTTTGATAGCCAACAACTGTTCTGAACCATGATAAACCTCCAATCCCTTTTCACTAGAAAATACCTGAATCTCCACTCCGTTTATGTTTACCTGATTTTGACCTGTCTGCAAGGCCATCTTAGCTACCCTCAAGACTTCTTCCTTTTGCAAGATTTTTGCTTCCTCTTGCCTATTTTTTTGAATTTGTCCCAAAAGGAGGGGCGCAATGCTGGCAAAGATAGCTAGAGCGACTACTGCTTCCAGTAAAATCACTGCCCTAATTTTTTGTTTCCTTAATGCGTTTAATTTTTCCATTTCCTAGATATAATTGATAGCGAATCGCTCCTTTACTGGTCTGAAATTCAACCTTAGCTAAGGACGAATTGCCCCCAGCTCGGTCAAATGTAATACTTTGGCCTGATGGTGCCTGAATTCCTTTAGGAACTGTCAAGTTTTGACTGCCATTGCTAATGGTCTGCCCATCTAAGTTCAGACTAGTCTTTTGCTGACTGGCTACACTGCGTTTTTGGGTTTCCCGATAGAGTTCTTCAAATTCCATAAAGAAAATCTGTTCCTCTACTGCCGCAAAAGTGAACTGAACAGAGCCGGACAAGCCCAAGGCAAGGATACTCACAAGACCCAAAACCAAGAGACTTTCCAGCATGGTAAAGGCCTTAATCATTGACTTTACGATTTGCCTCTCCATTTTTAGTATAGTATTCATTATAGGCTTTAACTTGTTCTTTTGTGATTCGCCCATCTGCTTGTAGCTTACTTAGGCTAGCATCTTCATTTTTTTCTAAGCTATAAAGCTCTGCCTGGCTTTCCACCACCTTAACAACAGCAGCTTTTCCTTTGTCGTTGACTGCTTCTTTTTGCTTGGTCAGATTAGGTACAAAGAGTAAGAGAAGCACGCTGATGATGAGCAAGACCACCAACATCTCCACAAGTGTAAAAGCTTTAACCTTAGCTTTTTTCAAGAATGTCATCATTTTTTTCATTTTAAAAATTTACCTCCATATTTTGATACATGGGCATGAGCATTGCCGCATAAAGTAAAACGATAATCAGTGCTACAAAGATAAAAACCAGTGGCTGCACCAAATTCATGGTGCGGTTGACTCGGGTAAAAAAGGCTTCCCAAGTTTTTTCAGCATAGATTTCCAACTCACTCCCCAGCTTAGACTTGACTTCACCATACTCGATGATGAGACTCAACTCCTTTTTAAAGAAAGGATAGGTTCCTATAGTTTGAGAAAATTCTCGACCATTTTGGAGAGAATGAGCCAAATCTTGACCGATTTCTTTAAAGAACTGGGAACCTTGTTCCTGCATCATTTGAAAAATCTGCGTCAACTCCATTCCCTGTGAAATCATATTCCCCCATTCACGTGCATAATAGGCTGTCAAATAGGTCTGCACAAAGATTCCAATAAAGGGAAGGCGCGCTAAGATAGAAAAGACGCGCATCTTAGAACTTCTTTTATAAAAAGTGAGTGCTAAAAGGACACCTACTGAAACAAAAACTATCATTCCTAGAAAGATTTGTGGCAGATTACCGATAATTTGGGTGGCAATATTGCTACTATCCAGTTGTGGGAGCAGGTAATTCCGTAACCCCAGCATAATTAAGAGAAGAAAACCCAGCAAAATCAAGGGATAGGTCGCTACTTCAATCAATTTTTTCTTGACCTTAGCCAGATTGTCCAGATATTCTTCTATCTTTCCCAAACTCAGGTGGAGATTGCCATGAACTTCAGCTAGGGATAACTGGGTGACAATGGCACTTGAACATCCCAAACTTTCCATCATTTCTGAGAATGATTTCCCCTGAGACAAGCCCACACTCATCTGGGTCACACACTGCCTGTCCAACAAAGCACTCCTATCTAAAAAGGAGATGGTCTCCACCAGATGAAAACCGCTAGAAAAGAGATTGTTAAATAGGGTGATGATATTTTTTTGCTTAGCTGTAGCTAATTTTTTCCGTCTCAGCCTGAAGACTTGTGATATGTCCATCTTTAAGAAGCTGGTCAATTTGCTCATTCCACTTGGCTGCTTGGTGTTCTTGATAATCTCTGCTTGCAAAGTCAACGATTCCTCCTCCCCCGATTAATCTCTGGTAGCAGACTCCTTGCAGAACAACTGCCAATTCTTCTTCACTCACACCCAACTCCAACAGACGCTCATAAACACCTCGGATACTCTTGGCGTGAATGGTTGAAAAAACTGTTGCACCTGTCAAACTAGCTCTGACCACTGCACGCGCCGTCTCGCTGTCCCGAATTTCTCCGATAATCAAGAGATCTGGTCGATGACGCAAGGAAAGTTTGATGAGATTTTCATAGGTTAGGCCGATTGCTTCGTTCAACTGCAACTGAAGCATGTCGTCCTGCTTGATTTCGACAGGATCTTCGATGGACATAACTTGCTGTCCTTTAAAGAGTGACTTGGACAATTCATGCATCAGGGTCGTCTTACCACTCCCAACCGGGCCAGCAAAAAGATAGAGTCCCCGTTGCCTGTACTGCTTGCCTAATTCTTCAATATCCTGAAACCAAAAATGCAAGTCCTGCTCTTCATCGTGCAACAAGCGAATGACTAAACTCTCATGCCCTCGATAATCGCCTACGGTAGATAAACGTAGGGACGCCATCTTCTGGTCATATTCATAGTCACAGGAACCGAGTTGACTACGTCGCTTTTCTCCCACATTCATACCCGCCACAAACTTAAAGTGACTGATGACGGCCGCAAATTTTTCGAAGTTATAACAGCCAATTTTACAGCGCTCGTCTCCTACCCTCATATGAAGCTCATAGGCATCTAACTTAGGGACAAAATAAATATCTTGCGCTCCTTTTTTCCGGGCCGAACGAATGATTTCTTGTGCAATTTCTTGAACCATACCTACCTCCTCACCTATACTATTCGCAAAGATTTGGAAAAAATAAAAAAGCAACTCCAAAAAGTTACTTTTTCTCTATTTTACTTTCATACGGCAAGAACGGTGCCTTTCCTTACCTGTTTGTTTTTCATAGCCTGGACGTAGTTTTTCATCTGGAATAACCTGCTCATCCTGTAAAAGAGCCAAAGAATGGTATTGTTGTAAATACTCATCACATTCATCACACCAGCGTTGATCTTCCGGGTCCCAAAAAATGGTCATCAAGTCCCTTCTACTTTTATAAAGAGGGGATTCTTGTTCCAATCTAAACCAGCAAGTCTTGTAGTATTTGAGAGCATCATAATACTGGTCAAATTTCTTACTTGCTACAATATCTTCTTCCCAACCTTCTAAGAACCACCAGGGTTCAAAATCTCCGTACATTTCTATAACACGATACATATTCATTCATTCCTTTGTACCATATATTATAACCAATTCCGCCAGACAAGGAAAGAAATATGCTCATTTCTTAATTTTTTGATAAAAAATCCAGCCATCTGATGGATGACTGAATTTCTATTTACTTATGTACAAAAATATTTTTACTACTTAGGCTTCTGAGATATCGTTTTCGATAATGACCTTAATGGCATGGTGGTCTGCTGCTTTACTGAAGACTTCGTAGGCTTTTTCAATTTCACTGAGTTTGAAATAGTGAGTTACCAGTTTTTCTGGTTCAATCTTATGACTTTCAAGAGCTTTCAACAATTGTGGAATTGTATTTGTAGATACCAAACCAGTTGTTACATTGATGTTGCGAATCCAAAGTTTATCCAAATCGAATTCAACTGGTTTACCATGTACACCACAGTTGGCAACTGTTCCGTCTACACCGATAATCTTTTGACAGAAATCAAATGTTGCAGGAATACCAACAGCTTCAATAGCGACATCTACACCACGGCCATCTGTCAAATCATAAATTTCTTTAATGGCTTTTTCAGGGTCTGAAGAATTAACCTTGTGAGTCGCACCAAATGATAAAGCAGTTTCCAAGCGGTTATCGTCTAAGTCCACCATAATCAATTTGGCTGGTGAATAGAATTGAGCTGTCAATAGAGCAGCCAATCCAACTGGACCTGAACCGATAATGGCTACGCTACAACCAGGTTCTACTTTCCCTTTTAAGACACCAATTTCATATCCAGTAGGCAGAATGTCTGATAGCATAACCAAGGCTTCATCTGACAAGTCTTCTGGAGTGTGGTAAAGAGTGTTATCTGCATGAGGGACACGTAGATACTCAGCCTGCATACCGTCAATCAAGTGACCGAAAATCCAGCCCCCTTCGTCTTCACAATGGGCATAAATTCCTTTTTTACAGTAGTAGCATTTACCACAGGCACAGACACAAGAAATCAAGACCTTGTCGCCTTTTTTGAAGTTAGAAACTCCTTCTCCAACTTCTTCAACAATCCCAATTCCTTCGTGGCCAAGAATGGTACCACTTTGACAAGCAGGAACATCTCCTTTAATGATATGGAGGTCTGTTCCACAAATAGTGGTTTTTACGATACGCACAATAGCGTCTGTTGGCTTGCGAATAACTGGTTTGTCAACGTCAACAAAAGAAGCAAGTCCTGGTTTAACATAAGTATAGGCTTTCATAAAGCACTCCTCCGTTTTTTTATTTGTACTATTTATAATATAATTGTAAACCTTTTCATTTGCTTGTTCAAGATTTTTTGTGATATTTTTAACTTTTTCGTTTACCGGTAAAGCAATATAGATAAAAAAGCAGAAGCTAATCTCTAACTTCTGCCTTCTCTCTTATGACTCATCTCCAATTTTTCTGATACCTGCAACAAAAATCGAAGATAATAATAATTGGGTAACACTCAACTGATCAAATCCAAAAATGTAATGTGCTAGCAAATGAAATAAGAAAACAAAGATAATAAAATCTTACACATAGATTTAAGCCCAGAAATTAATCCGTCCATTATTTGGATATACATCCCTAGCATCAACCCATTGAGCTACCGCATAACCTACATTGTAGAAAATGTTAATATAATCAAATATACGTTCAAGAAGTTCAGCTAACCGATTGCTATAAATGCCTAAACGAATAGCAGCTTTTTTAGCTACCCTACTTAAAGTAGCTTTAGCAACTGCCAATCCTTTTTTCTTTACCAAATTACCAATGCCTGCCACACCACCGGAAATAGCAGTAGCAATTAGATTTTCTACTTTTTTAAACTTTTTTCATTTTTTCAATTTTTCAATTCTTTTCAAGTACAGTTTTTCAAATTATAGTAAAAAGAGCCAGAATTATACTGACTCTTCTATTGATTATTAAACTTAGAAGCACGTTCTTCTCCCCACCAATAGGGCATTAGTTCTGCGACTTTCACTGTCTTTCTTGTATCGTAGTCCATCATGAATTCTGCATCTTTATTTTCAGCGTTCAACTCTAAAAGGAATTCTCTGCAAGCGCCACAGGGCATTCCTGAACTTCCACCATAAGGTGCTTTATCTCGAAAGGCTAATACTTTCTTAACCTTAGTTTGTCCTGAAAATTGGTACATATTGAAGAGGGCCGCCCGTTCTGCACAGAGATGGAAAACACCACAGGTTCCCTCCATACAGAAACCTGTAAATATTTGTCCATCTTCTGCTTCTACTGCAGCTACAACATGATTGGCATAAACAAAGTCTGATACTTCATGTGGATTGTATAGTTTCTGTGCTTCTTCGTACATCTTTTCCCAGATGTCCATTATTGTACCCTTCTTACTTAGAGATTTCCTTTAACATATTTTCGATATGCTGGATTGATTTTTCACGTCCAAGCAAGAAAATTGTATCTGGTAATTCTGGTCCATGCATTTCACCTGAAACTGCGATACGAATAGGCATGAAAAGATTTTTCCCTTTAATACCTGTTTCCTTTTGGACTGCTTTAATTTGTGGGAAGATATTCTCTGTCACGAATTCATCATCTGTCATCACTTCGAGTTTTGCTTTGAAGGCTTCAAGAACTGTTGGGACTGTTTCACCTGCCATGACTTCTTTCTCAGCCTCAGTTAATTCTGGGAAGTCTGAGAAGAAGAGGTCTGTCAATGGGATAATCTCATCTACTGATTTCATTTGTGGTTTATAGAGCTCAACTAATTTTTCAGCCTTGTCAGTCAATCGACCTGCTTCTTCTAGGAATGGTTTTGCCATTTCAAAGATAGTTTCTAGGTCTGCATTCTTGATATAGTCATTGCTCATCCAGTCTAGTTTTTTCTGATCAAAGGCTGCTGGTGACTTGCTGAGGCGGTTTTCATCAAAAAGTTTAATGAGTTCTTCACGAGAGAAAATCTCATCTTCACCACCTGGGTTCCAACCAAGAAGAGCAATAAAGTTAAAGACTGCTTCTGGTAAATAACCTTTTTTACGGTAGTCTTCGATAAACTGAAGGGTGTTGGTATCACGTTTAGATAACTTCTTACCAGTCTCAGAATTGATAATCAAGGTCATGTGACCAAACTCTGGAGCTTCCCAACCAAGTGCTTCATAAACCATGAGCTGTTTTGGTGTATTAGCAATGTGGTCGTCTCCACGGATTACGTGAGAAATTTGCATATCATGGTCATCGATGACAACGGCAAAGTTGTATGTTGGGTAACCGTCTTTCTTTTGGATAACCCAGTCACCACCGATATTGCCACCTTCAAATTCGATATCACCTTTGACCATATCATGCCACTTGTAGATACCTGACTCATTGACAGCCAAACGAACCGTTGGGATGATCCCTGCTGCTTCACGTTCTGCGATGTAAGCTGCTTTTTCTTCTTCACTCATACCAAGGTATTCATTGATGTAGCGTGGTGTTTCGCCAGCTACTTCTTGGCGTTCGCGTTCAGCTGCCAACTCTTCTTCTGTAACGTAAGATTTATAGGCTTTTCCTTCAGCTAATAGTTGGTCAATGTATTTTTGATACAAGTCCAAACGCTCAGACTGGCGATAATTCTCATGTGATTCTGGACTTTCATCCCAATCCATGCCTAACCAGCGAAGGTTTTCAAGTTGTGAACGTTCACCATCCTCGACATGGCGTTTACGGTCAGTATCTTCGATACGAATGAGAAATGTTCCACCATGATGGCGCGCATACAAGTAATTAAACAATGCTGTACGGGCATTCCCGATGTGTAGTAGTCCTGTTGGACTTGGTGCGTAACGTACGCGGATATCTTTTGACATAGTTTCTCCTATAAAGTCTCTAGGCGTCTGCCTTTTTGCTCTCTATATTATATCACAAGTCTTGGCTGAGTCCAATTTCTATGAATAAAGAGAGTAAAAAGAGTGGACAAACCACTCTTTTCTTCTATTATAGACGTGCGTTAAGTTCTTTGCTCAATTCTTCAAATCCTGGTTTTCCAAGAAGGGCAAACATGTTACGTTTGTAAGCTTCAACACCTGGTTGGTCAAATGGGTTGATAGCATTCAAGTAACCTGAAAGAGCGATAGCCAATTCGAAGAAGTAGATTGTGTAACCAAGAGTGAAAGCATCTTGCTCTGGAAGAGTCACGTACATGTTTGGTACGTCACCATCTGTGTGGGCAAAAAGAACACCGTCAGTCGCTTTTTTGTTTACAAAGTCAACGTCTTTTCCTTGAAGGTAACCAAGTCCATCAAGGTCTTCTTCCAAGCTAGGGATAATCACGTTCTTGCGAGGTTTGTCAACACGGACTACTGTTTCAAACATGATACGAGTTCCTTCTTGGATAAATTGACCCAATGAGTGCAAGTCAGTTGAGAAATTAGCTGAAGTTGGGTAGATACCTTTTTGATCTTTTCCTTCTGACTCACCAGCCAATTGTTTCCACCATTCTGAGAAGTATTGAAGTGATGGCTCGTAGTTTACCAAGATCTCAGTTGCATAGCCTTTACGGTAAAGGATGTTACGAACTGCTGCGTATTGGTAAGCTTCGTTTTCAGAGATTTTATCTGAAGTGTAGTCTTTGCGAGCTGCATTCGCACCTTCCATAAGGGCTTTGATGTCAGCTCCTGATGCTGCGATTGGAAGCAAACCAACAGCTGTCAATACTGAGAAGCGTCCACCGATGTCATCTGGAACAACAAATGTTTCCCAACCGTTAGCGTCTGCTTCAACCTTAACAGCACCTTTTTGGCGGTCAGTTGTTGCATAGATACGTTTGTTGGCTTCTTCTTGACCGTATTTCTTAACCAAAAGTTCTTTGAAGACACGGAAAGCAATCGCTGGTTCAGTTGTTGTACCTGATTTAGAAATCACGTTTACTGAGAAATCTTTATCAGCTACGTACTCTACCAAGTCAGCAAGGTAAGTAGATGAGATTGAGTTTCCTGCGTAAAGGATTTGTGGAGCCTTGCGTTCTTCTTTTGTTTGCAAGTTTGCAAAGTGGTGGTTCAAGAAGTCGATTGCTGCTTTGGCACCAAGGTAAGATCCACCGATACCGATCACAACTAAAACATCGCTGTCTGATTTGATTTGCTCAGCAGCTTTCAAGATACGGTCAAATTCTTCGCGGTCGTAGTTTTCAGGAAGGTCCAACCATCCCAAAAAGTCGCTACCAGCACCAGTTCCTTTACGAATCAATTCATCTGCTGCTGTTACTTGTGATTGCATGTATTCCACTTCATGTGGTGCAACAAATTTGTCTAAAACTTTTGAATAATCAAATTTAATATGTGACATGTTATTCCTCCAATATTTCTTCTTTTCTATCATAACGCTTACCTTCGTTTTTTTCAAGCTTTTTTGTCGAATTTCTCCAATTTTTATCAGAATTCAAACGTTTGCGTAAAAATGTCACATTCCAAAAATTTTGAAAAAATAAAAGAAAGAACGACTAGATGTTCCAGTCGTTACAGTTCATTCAATAAATACTCAAATAATTCTAAATTACCATCTTCTTCATTAACCAGAAACTCTGGATGCCACTGCAAACCGATAATGCGGTGTTCGTCGATAGATTCAATCGCTTCAATGGTTTGATCTCTCGGATCAATAGCAGTTACACGGAAATTAGATGCCAATTCTTTGATACTCTGACGATGGACGGAATTGACCTGACTTTCTTTTCCAAATAGCTTGGCAACCACGCTTCCTTCCACTGTCTCAATAGAGTGAGATGTTCCGAAAGGTAGTCCTTGCCAGTGACCTTCGATTTCTTGATTGAGGGTTCCACCAAAGGCAACATTGACAAGTTGAACACCGCGACAGATTGCCATAATTGGTTTATTCTGACGGAGTGCTTCTTTCAAGAGTGCCAATTCAAATTCATCACGGACCAGATTATAATCATCGCTCTCGATGGTCTTTTTCTCTCCATAAAACTGAGGATGAACATTTTGGCCTCCTGTCAAAATCAATTTGTCAATCATTTCTACATAATCGCGTACAACTGACTCATCACCAACAGGAATAACTAGAGGGAGACCACCGACTTGACGAATGCTCTCTGCGAATCTACAAGATACAGATGAATGAATGTTTTTGCCTTCTGTGTCTACGGGACATAGATTTGCAGCAACTCCTACAACGGTTCTAGGCATGATGTCTCTCCTTTCGAATATTAATACTCTTCGAAAATCTCTTCAAACCACGTCAGCATCGCCTTACCGTATATATGNNGGCTAGCTTCCTAGTTTACTCTTTGATTTTCATTGAGTATAACGATAGTCCTATCATATCACTCAAAGCGTCTTTCGTCTAATATGTTTTTTTTAAGACTGTGATAAAAATTTTTTATGGACAAGAAAAAGCTGCCCCATAGGACAACTTCTTTCTTATTCAAAAACAAATTGATTGTGATAGAGTTCTGAGTAGAATCCACCTAGTTTCAAGAGTTCATGGTGGTTACCACGTTCAATGACCTCTCCATCTTTAAGGACAATAATCTGATCAGCATTGAGAATAGTTTTCAAGCGGTGGGCAATAACGAAACTGGTTTTGCCTGCTACAACTGCCTCCATGGCATGCTGAATCTTGCTTTCTGTCACCGTATCTACGTTTGAAGTGCCTTCATCGAGAATGAGAACTTCTGGATCTGTCATCAGGGTTCGAGCAATGGAAATCAATTGCTTCTGCCCTGTCGAGAAGATACTCTGCTCATCATCAATAAGAGTATCGTACTTATCAGGCAAACTTTCGATATAGTCGTGAATGTGGCTTGCTTTGGCTGCTGACTCAACCATTTCCTGACTGGCATCTGGCACACCGAAACGGATATTGTCTCGAATGGTTCCGCTAAAAAGAACGGAATCTTGCAAGACAATTCCCACTTTACTTCTAAGACTATCTAAATCATAGTCACGAATGTCTTTATCATCAAAATAAATACCGCCAGCATCAACATCATAAAAGCGATTGATAAGGTTCATAATAGTGGTTTTCCCTGAACCCGTTGGCCCAACAACTGCAGTCATCTGGCCTTTAGGGGCAGAAATGTTGACATCTTTCAAAATAGGTTTATCAGGCAAGTATGAAAAATCGATATGACTGATTTCAACACCTTCTTGCAACTGAGTGAAGATTGGAGCCTTTTCAGGTCGGATTTCTTCCTCTGCATCAAACATTTCCTGTATCCGTTCAGCCCCTGTAAAGGCCAACTGAAGACTTCCCCAACTAGCTGCAACTTGAATAATAGGCTGGTAGTACTGCTGTGAAAATTGGGCAAACATCACAATCAAACCTAGGGCTGTACTTGTTTCAATAGTCTTATCGTTTAATAGAACGGCCGAACCAGCAAAGATAACGACGGCTGTATTAACCAGACTCATCCCATTCATGACAGGGAACAGAATTCCTGAGAACATCCTTCCTTTAAAGGTTGCCTTGCGTACGCGCTCATTTTGTTCAAGAAATCCTGCCATCATATCCTCTTGAATTCCTTGCACAATCACGGCTTTTTGGCCTGAGATACTCTCATCCATATAGGCGTTGAGCTTCCCTACCTCTTTCTGCTGGAGATTGGTGTATTTGCGTGCCATTTTCACGATGAAAATCAGCATAAGGAAAGCCAATGGGGTGCTGGCAATGGTGATAAGAGCCAGCGTCACATTTCTCGAAAACATGACAAGAATCAGACCAATGTATAAAACAATATTGCTCATGACCTGAATCAAGCTTTCGTTAAAGGCTTGGAGGATATTATCCAAATCACTGGTAAAATGAGACAGGATATCGCCATCTTGTCGACGGTCAAAGAAAGAAACCGTCAACTGAGCAAGCTTACCAAAGAGACCTTTGCGCATCTCGTTGGTCGATTCTGCAATCACGCGCGTCATGAGACACATGTATATGACACTAGAAATAAATAAAACCAAAACCAGCAGACCAAGATTGACCATGATTCCTGATAGGCTTTGCCAAACAAGTTCTGGATTGCCATCTTGATAAGCTTGGACTAAATTAACTAGTTGCGTCACTGCTTGTCCAGAAAAGACCGGAAAGAGAGCTTGGGCAAGAGTCGCCAGAACAATCATCAGGATAACAACTACAAATGATAGCTTATAAACTTTAAAATAATTCCAAAAAAATTGAACTGTCTTCATTTTACTCCTCCTTTCCTTTCTGTGTTTCGTAGATTTCACGGTAAACAGCATTGTTGGCAACCAAGTCTGCATGCGTACCTTGACCAATCAATCGTCCTTGATCTAGAACCAAGATTTTATCTGCATTAACAACCGAGCTAATCTTTTGCGCGATGATAATGGTTGTTGTTCCCTTCAAGTCCTTATTCAAGGCTTCTTGAACCAGGCGCTCTGACTTAGCATCCAAGGCCGAGGTCGAATCGTCAAAAATCAGAATACGTGGATTGCTGACAATCCCACGCGCAATCGACATCCTTTGTTTTTGTCCACCTGAGAAGTTGGTTCCTCGTTCCTCAACTGGACTTTCAAAGGTTTTCTCCATACGATGAATGAATTCACTAGCCTGGGCAATACTAGCTGCGCGTTCCATTTCAAATAGAGTAGCATCTCCCTTACCCTGTCTCAAGTTATCTGCAATGGTTCCACTGAATAGAATGGCACGTTGGAGAACGATAGAAACTGTTTGACGCAGAGTTCCTTCACTCACTTCTCGAATATCCTTGCCTCCAATTTTGATAGCCCCTTCCTGCGGGTCAAAGAGACGTGGAATCAATTGAGCCAAGGTTGATTTTCCTGCACCAGTCGCTCCAACGACACCAACCATCTGACCAGGTTCAATAGTAAAGCTCACATCTTTCAGCATCGGTTCCTTATCCATTGGATAGGTAAAGGTCACATTTTCAAAGCTAAGACTTCCGACCAACTCTTCATCTGGGACATCCTTGAAGGTCATGGCTGGCTCTGCATCCAGAATTTCTCGAATACGACGCATAGAAATCATGGCACGACTGACAGAATTTCCCAAAAATCCAACCATAACAATGGTAAAGATAATCTGGCTCAGGTAATTGACAAAGGAAGCAATAGAACCAACAACTGACGGATCCGACTGAACCATCCCAGCAACTAGCCAAATCGAGAGGAAAACCGCCCCGTAGCCGACCAACATCATAAAGGGTTCCACTACTGAAAAGGCATAACCGATGTAAAGATTTTGACCGAGAAGCTCGTCTGAAACCTCCGTAAACTTAGCAAATTGCTCTTTTTCTTGGACAAAGGACTTGACCACACGAACACCGCGCAGATTTTCCTTGGCAATGGCATTGATGCGCTCAAGAAGGGTTTGAAACTTGGCAAAACGAGGCCCTATCATACCCATCATGATAGCAGTCAAGCCAAAAATCAAGACTACCATGAGAACAATCACCCACCACAGAGAAGGTAGGGTTTGAACCGCCAGGATAAAGGAACCGATGAACAAGAGGGGAAGTCTGAAAAGAATTTGGAAGGTCATCATGACCACGTTCTGAATCTGGTTGATGTCATTTGTCATGCGAACGACTAGATTTCCCGCATTAAATTGTTCAATATTAGCATAAGAAAAGGTTTGGATTTTACGGAAGGCATCCTCCCGAAGGTCAGATGAAACTCCTTGGGCAATATAGGCTGCGAGGACAACATTGAGTCCACCAGCAACTAGACCGACTACGGCCACACCAATCAACCAAGCCCCGATACTATAAATAGCTTCATATTTTCCAGCAAGGAGGGCGTCTAAGACTTCCTGCAGATAACGCGGTTGCAGAAGTGAACTAGCAACCATCAAGCCTGTCATCAGAAGCGAAGTCAAGGCCTGCCACTTGTAGGTTTTTATTTTCTGAATCAGCATACTTTCTCCTTAAAAAATAGACAAAAGGGAGCGACAATGCGTCAGCTCCTTCTCATTCTGTTTGTGTGATGTTATTCTAGCAAAAAAGTGGGGGATTGTCAAAGAAGTCTCCTTGATACAGCTAGAATGACTAGTAATTTTCTCTTTATAGTTTCTGTTTTAACTCGACCAAGACATTCATAGCCTGCATAGGTGTCATATTGTAAACATCCAGTTTAGCTAATTCTGCTAGGATAGGATGTTCTTCAGTCGTATCAAAGAGTGAAATTTGTTCTGAGACAGTACTTGTTTGTTTCATAGGAGCAGGACTTTCTTGCCCCTGACTCTCCAGTTGCGTTAAAATCTTATCCGCTCTCGCTAAAAGATCAGCCGGTAAACCAGCAATCTTGGCAACATGGATACCATAGGATTTATCAGCTGGCCCTGGTTCAATCTTGTGAAGGAAGGTGACCTGCCCATCCTGCTCCAAGGTTGCCACGTGGACATTGACCAAGTGTTGTAAACTAGACTCCAGACTAGTCAACTCATGGTAGTGGGTCGCAAAGAGGGTCTTAGCTCCGATATGTTCATGGATGTATTCGATGATGGACTGGGCAAGAGCCATCCCGTCATAAGTTGCAGTTCCACGACCTAACTCATCAAAAAGAATCAAGGAATTCTTTGTTGCATGCGAAATGGCATTGTTGGCCTCCATCATCTCCACCATGAAGGTTGATTGGCCTGAAACCAAATCATCGGCTGCTCCGATACGGGTAAAGATAGCATCAAAAATAGGTAAATGGGCACTTTCTGCTGGCACATAAGAGCCCAACTGGGCCATTATCGCCGTCATGGCTAACTGACGCATGTAGGTTGACTTCCCGCTCATGTTGGGCCCTGTAATCAGTTGAATACTGGTATCTTCTGCCATCTGAATCGTATTGGGAATATAGGTCTGAGCCCCCATAACCTTTTCAACGACAGCATGGCGTCCTTTCTGGATATCAATTCGCGAATCATCTCCGAATTCAGGTCGAATCAAATGCTGGGTTTCAGCTACAACCGCCAGACTTTGCAAGACATCAACGGTCGCAATTCCTTGAGCTAGAGCCTGCAAACGCTGAATGTACTTGCCGACCTCTTCACGAATGCGCATAAAAATTTCGTACTCTAGGTTAGCTGACTTCTCACGCGCCTCCAACATGTCGCCTTCGATACGAGCTAATTCCTCGGTACCGAAGCGTTCTGAGTTTTTCAGCGTCGCCTTGCGGAAAAAGTGAGCAGGCACATTTCCCAGTTGTGAATTGGTCACATGGAAATAGTAGCCATCCTTTTTATTATAGTCAATCTTGAGCGTACTGATACCAGAGTTTTCGCGTTCCTTAGCCTCAATCTCAGCAATCCAGCTAGTCCCTTCTCTGAGAACGCGACGGTACTTGTCTAAAGTCTCATCAAAGCCAGTCCGGATAATTCCACCATCTGTAATCACATGAGGAGCTTCAGGAGCAATCGCTGCGCTAATCAAACTCTCCAACTCAGGGATTGCATCCAGTTGTGCGATGAGATAGTCTAGAGCAGGTTGCTCCATCCCTTCTAAAATCGCACGAATCCGTGGCACACTAGACAAGGTAGTCGCCAACTGCAAGAGATCCTTTGGGTTGGTCTTGCCAAAAGAAACACGACTAGCCAAACGTTCGATGTCATAAACACCCTTGAGACTGTCTGTCAAATCACTACGCTCAAAGAAATGGTCGAGAAAGACCTGCACCACTTCCTGACGTTGGATAATTCGTTCCTTATCAATCATGGGACGATGAATCCAAGAACGCAAGAGACGCATACCCATGGCTGTTTTGGTTTCATCCAAAAGCCAGAAAAGACTGCCTTGCTTCTTGCCTGAACGAGCATTCTCAACCAAATCCAGACTAGCCTTGGTCGCGTAATCCATCTGCAAGTAATCCTTGATTTCATAGCGGATAACAGGTTTGAGGTGGTTCAATTCCCTCATCTGAGTCCGATGAACATACTGGAGTAGCTTACTAGATGCCGCTTGCTCCACAGCTGCCAATCGTGAATCCAGTAAATGAAGGTCTTCAAAGCCTTCTTTTTCATAGGAAAGTACCAGATTCATCTGGCGACTAAGGATTTGTTCCTCTTCCTCAGACAAGTCATAGCCCAGCACCACTTCGCGCGCCTTGAGATTACGGATTTCCCCACAAACCAGTGTGAAATCCAAAAGACCTGTCACATAAAAGTCCCCTGTCACCAGGTCCATATAAGCTAGGCCAAATTGATTGCCTTCGCGGTCTATGGCAACCAAAAAATTATTCTGACTATCCGGCTTACTGCTATCGACCACTGTTCCTGGCGTAATAACCTGAACAACTTCTCGTTTCACAACCCCAACCGCTTGTTTAGGATCTTCCATCTGCTCTGCGATAGCCACCTTATAACCCTGCTCAATCAAGACATCGATATACTGTTGGGCAGAATGATAGGGGACACCCGCCATAGGAATCGGATTGTCGGCATTCTTGTTGCGACTCGTTAAGGAAATTTCCAGAATCTGCGCAGCATTGACCGCATCCTCATAAAATAATTCATAAAAATCACCCATCCGAAAGAGCAAAAACGCATCTGGATATTGCTTTTTAATCTCCACATACTGTTGCATGCCAGGTGATAGCTTTTCTGTCGCCATTGTCCGTCTCTCCTTGTCAAAAATAAGTCTTGAGAGCAACTCTCAAGACCTTACTTATCTTTCATCAAATCTAGCAAACGATCTTCCATGAGTTTGGCAACGTGCTGGTCTCGACAAATGACCAATAAGGTATTGGCACCAGCAACTGTTCCTAAAATCCATTCATCCTTGTTTGCATCTACAATATTTGCCAAAACAGAAGCTTCTCCCAGTTTGGTATGAAGCACCAAGGTAAACTCTGCTCTTGCAACACCCTCTAAATGATGAGACAAAAATTCCACCAAATCAATCTTTTCTGTCTCATTTGCTAGTACATAATACACCATATCATTTTTCTTGACCTTGGTCAAGCCGATTTCGCGCAAATCACGAGACAGGGTTGTCTGCGTCACACAAACATTGTGTGCCTCCAACCGATCTTGAATTTCTTTTTGTGTACTTAATTTCTCCTCAGTAATCATTTTTTTTATTAACTGATGACGATCTCTTTTTCTCATAAAATCCTCTTATGTGAATATTTATAACTATTTTTATAACTATATTATACCAAAAAAATAGGAGATTTCAAAAATTTTTTCTTCTTTCTTTAAAATTGTGATAAAATAGTAGAAAAGTCCAAAAAGGAGCTCTTAATGAATACAAAAGAATTGATTGCTAGCGAATTGGCTAGCATCATTGATAGCCTGGACCAAGAGGCTATTTTAAATTTACTGGAAACCCCTAAAAACTCAGAAATGGGAGACATCGCTTTCCCCGCTTTTTCTCTTGCAAAAGTCGAACGTAAAGCACCTCAAATGATTGCGGCTGAACTGGCTGAAAAAATTAACAGCCAAGCCTTTGAACAGGTTGTTGCAACAGGACCTTACGTCAACTTTTTCCTTGATAAATCTGCCATTTCTGCTCAAGTATTGCAAGCTGTTATCATTGAAAAAGAACACTATGCTGACCAAAATATTGGTAAACAAGAAAATGTTGTTATTGACATGTCTAGTCCCAATATCGCTAAGCCATTCTCTATTGGCCACCTACGCTCAACTGTTATCGGAGATAGCTTGTCACATATTTTCCAAAAAATCGGTTATCAAACAGTCAAGGTCAACCACTTGGGAGACTGGGGTAAACAGTTTGGGATGTTGATTGTTGCCTACAAAAAATGGGGCGACGAAGAAGCTGTAAAAGCTCATCCAATTGATGAACTTCTTAAACTCTATGTCCGCATCAATGCTGAGGCTGAAAATGACCCTAGCTTGGATGAAGAAGCACGCGAATGGTTCCGTAAACTGGAAAATGGAGATGAGGAAGCCCTCGCTCTCTGGCAATGGTTCCGTGATGAAAGTTTGGTGGAATTTAACCGCCTTTACAATGAATTGCAGGTTGATTTTGACAGCTATAACGGAGAAGCCTTCTACAACGATAAGATGGATGCAGTTGTAGACATTCTTTCTGAAAAAGGCCTTCTTGTTGAATCAGAAGGTGCCCAAGTTGTGAATCTTGAGAAATATGGAATTGAACATCCAGCCCTTATCAAAAAATCTGATGGTGCAACTCTCTATATCACACGTGACTTGGCTGCAGCCCTTTACCGTAAAAACGAATACCAATTTGCTAAATCTATCTACGTAGTTGGTCAAGAGCAATCTGCCCACTTTAAACAGCTCAAAGCTGTCTTGCAAGAGATGGGCTACGATTGGAGTGACGACATTACTCATGTTCCTTTTGGTTTGGTTACAAAAGAAGGGAAAAAACTCTCTACCCGTAAAGGGAATGTCATCTTGCTAGAGCCCACTGTTGCAGAGGCTATTAGTCGTGCAAAAGCCCAAATTGAAGCTAAAAATCCTGAACTTGAAAATAAAGATCAGGTAGCCCATGCTGTCGGGGTAGGAGCCATTAAGTTCTATGACCTCAAGACCGACCGTACAAATGGATACGATTTCGACCTAGAAGCTATGGTATCCTTCGAGGGTGAAACTGGTCCTTATGTTCAATATGCCTATGCTCGTATCCAATCGATCTTACGTAAAGCAGACTTCAAACCAGAAACAGCTGGCAACTATAGCTTGAATGATACTGAAAGCTGGGAAATCATTAAACTCATTCAAGACTTCCCACGTATTATCAACCGTGCGGCAGATAACTTTGAACCTTCTATCATTGCTAAATTTGCAATTAGCCTGGCTCAATCCTTTAACAAATACTATGCACATACACGTATCTTGGATGAAAGCCCAGAACGCGACAGCCGTCTAGCCCTCAGCTACGCAACCGCAGTCGTTCTCAAAGAAGCCCTTCGCTTGCTTGGAGTAGAAGCACCTGAGAAGATGTGATTCAGTACTAACAATTGGAACTAAAGTTCCTAATTGTTAGACGCTAGCCGCGTATGTGCGGACTAGCTAACTGCTTCACTAGTCATGGTCTCTAAATATAATCGATTTAGAGACCATGACGTCGTAACTATGGCGATTTGCCTAATCGCTTTACTAATTCACCAAACCAAATAATATCGATTTGGTTTGGTTCATGTCGTAATCTTTTAATCACTTTATTGTAAAGTAGTCTAAGTAACTAACGCCAAATCCTATCAGGGATTTGGCTAGGCGCTTCACTAGTTTTAGGACATAAATATTATCGATTTATGTCCTAAAACGTCGTAATCTTAAAGTTATTGGAACTAAAGTTCCTAATTGTTAGACGCTAGCCGCTTATATGCGGACTAGCTAACTGCTTCACTAGTCATGGTCTCTAAATATAATCGATTTAGAGACCATGACGTCGTAACTATGGCGATTTGCCTAATCGCTTTACTAATTCACCAAACCAAATAATATCGATTTGGTTTGGTTCATGTCGTAATCTTTTAATCACTTTATTGTAAAGTAGTCTAAGCAACTAACGCCAAATCCTATCAGGGATTTGCTTAGACGCTTCACTAGTAAAGAAACATAAATATTATCGATTTATGTTTCTTTACGTCGTAACCAGAGACACTTGCCTAAACACTTCACTAATTCACCTAACCAAATAATAGACTTCCTGCAAAACTAGAATCCTAGTTCATGATTGATAATACCAGCAATCAAATTCATTCGTAATCCGAAGCGTTTACGATGATTTCGATAGGTTGTTGAAAACATTTTAAACGTTTTTACTTTGGCAAAGATGTTCTCAACCTTGCTTCTCTCCTTAGATAGCGCATGGTTATAGGCTTTCTCTTCAGCTGTTAGCGGCTTGAGTTTGCTGGATTTACGTGGAGTTTGTGCTTGAGGATATATCTTCATAAGCCCTTGATAAGCACTGTCAGCCAAGATTTTACCAGCTTGTCCGATATTTCTGCGACTCGTTTTGAACAACTTCATATCATGACAATAGTTCACAGTGATCTCCAAAGAAACAATTCTCCCTTGGCTTGTGACAATCGCCTGAGCCTTCATAGCGTGGCATTTCTTTTTACCAGAATCATTCGCTAATTGTTTTTTAGGACGATTGATTTTTACTTCCGTCGCATCAATCATTACCGTGTCCTCAGAACTGAGAGGAGTTCTTGAAGTTGATAAGGATTATGCTCTGGTTTCTTGTCTTGTTGCTCCTGGTTTTGAATTTGAGGATTTTGAATTATTTGAAAGGGTAGATCTACTGGCGACCTATCTAGAGCACAAGGAGATGATTGAGCGTTTGACCAGATCCTAGTCTTGATAAGCAAATTTAATCTGATTTAGCAATGTTAGGATTTCTGATAATTGTGTTATAATGTTACCAATAGGAGATAATAGATGACAAAACAAGTCTTATTAGTGGATGATGAAGAACACATTCTGAGATTGCTTGACTACCATTTAAGTAAGGAAGGCTTTTCTACTCAATTGGTAACAAATGGACGGAAGGCCTTAGCTTTGGCAGAAACAGAACCCTTTGATTTTATCTTGCTTGATATCATGTTACCACAATTAGATGGCATAGAAGTTTGTAAGCGGCTGAGAGCCAAAGGCGTCAAAACTCCAATTATGATGGTTTCTGCGAAAAGTGATGAATTTGAT
The DNA here is from genome assembly GCF_013277315.1 of Streptococcus sp. 2106. Lineage (NCBI taxonomy): Bacteria > Bacillati > Bacillota > Bacilli > Lactobacillales > Streptococcaceae > Streptococcus > Streptococcus sp. 2106. Next base: position 6,115 of record NZ_VMMS01000016.1, on the reverse strand, counting down.
AAGGTTTTGGCCTTGGAATTAGGGGCTGATGACTACCTGACCAAGCCTTTTAGCCCTAGAGAATTGCTGGCGCGTGTCAAGGCTGTCCTCAGGCGAACTAAAGGAGAACAAGAAGGAGATGATTCAGATAATATCGCTGACGATTCTTGGCTATTTGGGACCTTGAAAGTATACCCTGAGCGTCATGAAGTCTACAAGGCGAATAAGTTACTGAGTTTGACCCCAAAAGAATTTGAACTCTTGCTCTATCTTATGAAACATCCCAACATGACACTGACTAGAGAGCGTCTTTTGGAACGTATCTGGGGGTATGACTTTGGGCAGGAAACACGTTTGGTGGACGTTCATATTGGTAAGTTGAGGGAAAAAATTGAAGACAATCCTAAAGCCCCTCAATTTATTCGAACCATTCGGGGTTATGGTTATAAGTTCAAGGAGTTATAGATGAAACGCTACCTTCAATTTTGGCTAGTCAATCTAAGTGTTAGCCTCATTCTGATTGCAGGGATGGCATTAACTTGGATCAGTAAAGGCATCGGTCTCTTTCTTCTAGCCCTTTCTTTGGGACTAGGTAGCTACTGGCTCTTTTGCCTTTGGAAATGGGAAGTTGCTTTTGAGACCTTGCACCAACCTCTCTTGACCAGTAGTGAATACTTTTTAGAAAAAGGGCAAGAAGACTTAAAGTCTTTGGCTCAGTATGTGTCTGGCCTAAAAACCAAAGTCTCCCAACAGGATCAGCAATACAAGGACCTAGCCGAAACAATGGAGGTTCTTCTGTCGCACCTAACCATGGGGACGTTTTTAGTTTCCGCTCAAGGTCAGATGTTATTATCCAGTCGCTCTCTGCCTCATTATTTTCCCGATGTGGACGGCGACATAAGTTCACTTGATGACCTCAAACGGATGGATATTCGGAATTTAGTTCACCAAGCCTTTGATCAAAAAACAAGGTTAAAACAAGAAGTAAGTGGGTTTCATGAGGGTGACTTGATTTTAGAAGTGACAGCAGTTCCCGTTTTTAGCCCCACCCAATCTGTGGAAGCTGTGCTCGTCTTGCTATATGATTTAACAACGATTAGAACTTATGAAAAGTTAAATTTAGCCTTTGTTTCAAATGCCTCCCATGAATTGAGGACACCAGTTACTTCGATTAAGGGCTTTGCTGAAACCATTAAGGGGATGTCAGTTGAAGAAGAAGCGCTCAAGGATGACTTTCTAGACATTATTTACAAAGAAAGCTTGCGTCTTGAGCATATTGTTGAGCATCTTCTTACCTTATCTAAGGCTCAACAAATGCCTGTACAATGGACGACCCTTTCTTTGGCAGAATTTGTACAGGATTTGACTCAAAGCTTGCAACCTCAGCTCAAGAAGAAGGATTTACAGCTAAAGGTGCAGGTGCCAGATGATGTCACCCTCGTATCAGATAGTCAATTACTTTCCCAAATCTTACTCAATCTTTTAACCAATGCCATCCGTTACACTGAACAAGGGGGAAAAATTAAGGTCAAGACCCAAAAGGTGAACGAAGGCATTAAGATTTCTGTGTCAGATACAGGGATTGGTATTAGTCAATTAGAGCAGGATCGTATTTTTGAACGTTTTTACCGAGTTAATAAAGGTCGAAGCAGACAAACTGGTGGCACTGGTCTTGGCCTTGCTATTGTCAAAGAACTTAGTCAATTATTAGGTGGCCAAGTCACGGTGACGAGTCAGCTTGGCAGAGGCAGTTGCTTCACGATTTTTCTTCCTAACCAATCTTTCGCACAGGACTAATAATTTTTAAAGCTATTTTTAGGAGCAGCCACTTTTCAAAAGTGGCTTTTTTTGATTCTTTACACAATCTTTACATGAATCAGGGATAAACCTTTACAAAGACTTGTTAGACTATAAGTGTAGTAATCCTACACAAGAAAAATACATAGAAATAAAGGTGATTATTATGAAATTCAAAAAAATGCTTACTCTTGCAGCCATTGGCTTATCAGGATTTGGGCTTGTTGCCTGTGGCAATCAGTCATCTGCTTCCAAACAGTCAGCTTCAGAAACGATTGAGGTGATTTCACGAGAAAATGGCTCTGGAACACGGGGTGCCTTCACAGAAATCACAGGGATTCTCAAAAAAGACGGTGATAAAAAAATTGACAACACTGCCAAAACAGCTGTGATTCAAAATAGCACAGAAGGTGTTCTCTCAGCAGTTCAAGGGAATGCTAATGCTATCGGCTACATCTCCTTGGGATCTTTAACGAAATCTGTCAAGGCTTTAGAGATTGATGGTATCAAGGCTAGTCGAGACACAGTTTTAGATGGTAAATACCCTCTTCAACGTCCCTTCAACATTGTTTGGTCTTCTAATCTTTCCAAGCTAGGTCAAGATTTTATCAGCTTTATCCACTCCAAACAAGGTCAACAAGTGGTCACAGATAATAAATTTATTGAAGCTAAAACCGAAACCACAGAATATACAAGCCAACACTTATCAGGCAAGTTGTCTGTTGTAGGTTCCACTTCAGTATCTTCTTTAATGGAAAAATTAGCAGAAGCTTATAAAAAAGAAAATCCAGAAGTTACGATTGATATTACCTCTAATGGCTCTTCAGCAGGTATTACCGCTGCTAAGGAGAAAACCGCTGATATTGGTATGGTTTCTAGGGAATTAACTCCTGAAGAAGGTGAGAGTCTCAGCCATGATGCTATTGCTTTAGACGGTATTGCTGTTGTGGTCAATAATGACAATAAGGCAAGCCAAGTCAGTATGGCTGAACTTGCAGACGTTTTTAGTGGCAAATTAACCACCTGGGACAAGATTAAATAAAATGTTTGCTCCATAAATCTCTAAAGAGATGCAGACGTTTCATCGTACAATAAGATAAAGAAGGCAAGTAGGGAGGTGTCGTATCTCCCTTACTTTCTTCACTAGAAAGGACAAGATGTGACAAAACAAGCCTTCAAAGAAGCAGTTTTTAGGGCAATTTTTTTCATGAGTGCAACAGTAGCTGTTGTAGCTATTTTGCTAATCTGTTTCTTTATTTTTAGTAATGGCTTACCTTTCATGGCTAACTACGGCTTTGCCCGTTTTTTATTAGGCAGTGATTGGTCGCCAACGAACATTCCGGCAAGCTATGGTATTTTACCAATGATCGTTGGTTCCTTATTAATTACCTTAGGAGCGATTGTGATTGGGGTGCCAACAGGCATCTTGACATCGGTGTTTATGGTTTATTATTGTCCAAAGCCCGTCTATGGCTTCTTAAAATCAGCTATCAACTTGATGGCGGCCATTCCATCTATTGTTTATGGTTTTTTCGGCCTACAATTATTGGTGCCTTGGATTAGAAGCTTTTTAGGAAATGGCATGAGTGTCCTAACCGCTTCGTTACTATTAGGAATAATGATTTTGCCAACCATTATCAGTTTGTCAGAATCTGCTATCCGAACAGTTCCCAAAACGTATTATTCTGGCAGCTTGGCTCTAGGAGCTAGTCATGAACGGAGTATTTTTAGTGTCATCTTGCCAGCTGCGAGATCTGGTATTTTATCAGCAGTTATTTTAGGAATCGGTCGCGCAGTAGGCGAAACCATGGCAGTTATTTTGGTGGCAGGCAACCAGCCGATTATTCCAAGCGGACTCTTTTCAGGAACCAGAACCTTAACAACCAATATTGTTCTGGAAATGGCTTACGCATCAGGTCAGCATAGGGAAGCCCTTATTGCAACCTCAGCAGTTCTCTTTTTCCTTATTCTCTTGATTAATGCCTACTTTGCCTACTTGAAAGGAAAATCATCTTATGAGTAAATACCTGCTAAAACTTCTCGTTTATTGTTTTTCAGCTTTAACCTTTGGCTCTCTCTTTTTAATCATTGGTTTTATCCTCATCAAAGGCTTACCTCATCTAAGTCTATCCCTCTTTTCTTGGACTTATACTTCTGAGAACATTTCCCTTATGCCAGCGATTATTTCCACCGTTATTCTGGTTTTTGGTGCTCTTCTTTTAGCCTTGCCCATAGGGATTTTTGCTGGTTTTTATCTTGTGGAATATACAAAAAAAGATTCCCTTTGTGTTAAAATTATGCGATTGGCCTCAGATACCTTGTCTGGGATTCCTTCCATTGTTTTTGGTCTGTTTGGCATGCTCTTCTTTGTAGTCTTCTTAGGTTTTCAATACTCTCTGTTATCAGGAATCTTAACCTCAGTTATCATGGTGTTGCCAGTCATTATTCGCTCAACAGAAGAAGCCCTTTTATCTGTTAGTGATAGCATGCGTCAAGCAAGTTATGGACTTGGGGCAGGTAAGTTACGGACTGTTTTTAGAATTGTTCTACCAGTTGCCATGCCAGGTATTTTAGCTGGAGTGATACTAGCTATTGGCCGTATCGTTGGTGAAACAGCTGCCCTCATGTATACATTAGGTACCTCTACCAATACGCCAAGTAGTCTCATGTCTTCAGGCCGTTCTCTAGCCCTACATATGTATATGCTGTCAAGTGAGGGGCTACATGTCAATGAAGCCTATGCTACCGGCGTGATTTTGATTATTACTGTTTTAATGATAAATACTCTATCAAGCTTATTATCTCGAAAACTTGTGAAAGGAGCTTCCTAGTATGGGAACATTTTCAGTCAGACACCTAGACTTATTTTACGGGGACTTTCAAGCCTTAAAAAATATTTCGATTCAATTACCAGAAAGACAGATTACTGCCTTGATAGGCCCATCTGGTTGTGGTAAATCAACTTTTCTAAAAACCCTTAATCGGATGAACGATTTGGTTCCTTCTTGCCATATTGAAGGCCAAGTCCTCTTAGATGAGCAAGATATTTATAGTAGCAAATTCAACCTTAATCAGCTACGTAAGCGTGTAGGGATGGTTTTTCAACAGCCTAATCCCTTTGCCATGTCTATCTATGATAACGTGGCTTATGGTCCAAGGACACATGGTATTCGAGACAAAAAACAATTAGATGCCTTAGTGGAAAAATCTTTAAAAGGGGCAGCCATTTGGGACGAAGTCAAAGATAATCTTAAAAAGAGCGCCATGTCCTTATCAGGCGGTCAGCAGCAACGCCTTTGCATTGCGCGAGCTTTAGCAGTAGAACCTGATATTCTGTTAATGGATGAGCCGACTTCAGCCTTAGACCCTATCTCCACTTTAAAAATTGAAGACCTCATTCAGCAACTAAAAAAGGATTATACGATTATCATTGTTACCCATAACATGCAACAAGCTTCACGTATTTCAGATAAAACTGCTTTTTTCTTAACAGGAGAAATTTGCGAATTTGGAGATACCGTTGACGTGTTTACCAATCCAAAAGATCAGCGCACAGAAGACTATATTTCAGGACGGTTCGGATAAGGAAGGAAAAACCTATGAGAAATCAATTTGATTTAGAATTGCATGAATTAGAACAATCCTTTTTAGGACTAGGACAACTTGTCCTTGAAACAGCTTCAAAAGCCTTACTGGCCTTAGCCTCCAAAGACAAGGAGATGGCAGAGCTAATTATCAATAAGGATCATGCTATCAACCAAGGTCAAAGCGCTATCGAATTGACCTGTGCCCGTTTGTTGGCCTTGCAGCAGCCACAAGTGTCTGACCTTCGATTTGTGATTAGCATCATGTCTTCTTGTTCAGACCTTGAACGTATGGGAGACCATATGGCAGGCATTGCCAAAGCTGTTTTGCAACTAAAAGAAAATCAACTAGCCCCTGGCGAAGAACAGTTACACCAAATGGGTAAATTATCCCTCAGCATGCTAGCCGATTTATTGGTTGCCTTTCCTTTGCACCAAGCCTCAAAAGCTATTAGTATTGCTCAAAAAGATGAACAGATTGACCAATATTATTATGCCTTATCAAAGGAAATCATTGGACTTATGAAAGACCAAGAAACCTCAATTCCCAATGGAACTCAATACCTTTATATCATAGGGCATCTGGAACGCTTCGCTGATTACATTGCTAACATTTGTGAACGCCTAGTCTACCTAGAAACAGGAGAACTAGTGGATTTGAATTAATTCAACTAATCCTTAAAAGAGAAGAGTACGATTAAGTGCTCTTTTTTATGGTTGTAAAAAAGTTCATTTGACCAATTTAAGCAGTGTAG
>NZ_VMMS01000150.1:0-514 GCF_013277315.1 Streptococcus sp. 2106 | reverse complement strand
TGTAAAGCCGCAGCATGAGTACCGTCTTATTATCCAAGTCAATCATTCTAACGCTTAATTTTGTTTTAGGGGTAGTGACTTCTTTTTCACAGTTTAGAGTCTTATTTACGTCTAGTGTACCGTTTTGTAAGTCAATATCAGACCATTTGAGGGCTAAACATTCACGAATGCGCAAACCAGTCGCTAAAAGCGTCTTATATAGCACCGTATCGTAGAAATTTTTGTAAGTATTAGGCAACCGATCCAGATAATTTAAGAATTTTTTTAAGTTATCATCATCCAGATATTTTAGTTTTTGCCCTTCTTTTGGTTTGCGACGTGGGACGATAATATCATGGGCAGGATTAAAAGGGATAACTTGCAAGGATACGGCATATTTAAGTATGCGTTTATTTAGCGAGTTAAGTTGCGGATATTCTTGGTAGCCTTTTCCTAGTTGATTGTACTCTTTTGCCCATTGATTAACTTGCTTTTGAATAACTGGGGGTGTTAGCCTATCTAGTTTGTAGTCTCC
>NZ_VMMS01000015.1:0-14934 GCF_013277315.1 Streptococcus sp. 2106 | reverse complement strand
TTCGAGTCGTTGGGAGAGTCTCAACTCTTTTCTTTTCAATCTGAATTTCTCTGCGAGTGTATTCATTAAAGATAATAAACCTTCCTATTTGCTTAATTTCATTATAAAATTTTTAGTTCAAAATAGTAAGTTAAAGGAATAAATAATTCTTTATGGTAATAAACAAAAAAAAAGTTAAAAATTACATAAAAATACTTGACTAAATAAAATATATCTGTTAGAATAAAAACAAGAAAAAGAAAGGGGTTTCATTGCATGAGAAAAAAACGTGGAATTAAAAAATTAGTTACATTTGCATTGCTAGGTGTTTTTATGTTTAGTAATACAATTCCTTACCAACAGTTTATTCAGAAGAATAAACAATTGGAGATTCGAGTGCAATCGCAAAAGAAGTCCAATGGTCTTGATGTTGGGAAGGCTGATTGATTTTATATTACTTTAAAATTCAACTATTTAGAGAAAGGTATTCTGATGAGAGCTTGTAACAATACCAGATAGATATAAGAATGGAGATGTTTGATAAAATGCTTTCATAGCTAACCAACTGTTGAAAATTATGAGTTACAAAATCTAAAGTATTTAAGATTGGTTTATAAAATTAGGTCTCTGCCTGTAGAAAGGAACGTGCAGTTAGAAAGGAGGAAAAAATAGGATACTATAATTCAGACTGAGATTTCTAATTAAAATATATAGTTGCATTTCGCTCATTTTCATAATATTTCATTCAGAGGAGTAATAATATGTTAAAATTTAGAAAAGTAGTTGCATCATCCCTTGCCGTTTTGGCATTTAGTTTGGCTCTTCCTGTTTTGGCAGTTTCTCACCGTGGTGGCGAGTGGACCTATGGAGGCCATCATGATCCAAATAATTGGGGAGCATTTTCGAATTATTATCATGGTTCACAGTATCACTGGGCCTATGTTGGAAGTAATGGACGTAACAATCAAAAAACAGTTTATGCAGGAGCACGTAGTGCGGCCTATGCGTTTGTTAATACAAATTTTGGGGAGCAAGTTACATTTGATGCGGGATGGTAAAGAATAATTGAAGAAGATTCTTTTATCAATAGTTCAGTAAGCTTGTTAGTTTATAGAGGGCAGGAGTATTTCTGCCCTCTGTTTTAGAATAAGGAATGCACTATGAAAAAATTATTTATACTCATATCCAACCTGCTTGCTAGTTTGTTCTTTGTTTGGGTATTTACCATTTGGACTGATACATATGTCTCCCATTATTACCCCAACGTTGTTGTACGTGATTCTTCCCCTGAAACAACTTTTCAGCATGTTGCTACACGCTTGGAAAAACTAGCAGAAGAAACAGATAGCTTTATTGCGATTCAACACCAAGATCCTAACTCAGAAGGTACTACAGTTTTTTCTTATACGACCTTTGGGGACGGAAAGTTGCCTGATGGGCTTCAGGAAAAAAATCTAGAAGATGCTCAAAGTAGTAGTGTTGAAACAAACTATTTTGTATTCGATGGACACCTAGATATTCACTTGCTAAGGGAAGAGCTAAGTCAACTTGGCTTGACTAACATGCACCTGACAATTCCATCTAAACTATCTACGTTAATGGCTATCTTTAGTAACGGATTTCAGTTAATCAGTCTATTGATTTTCATCTTAACCTTTGTAGCACTGACTTTAATTAGTCAAATTAGCCAATTACGGTCATCGGGCATTCGCCTCATTTCAGGAGAGAAACGGTGGTCCATTTTCCTTAGACCAGTTGGTGAGGATTTGAAAGGGATAGCTGTTGGTTTCAGTTTAGCTGGCGTGCTCGCCATTCTTATGCAAAAAATTCTGTCGCTTCCAACGCAATCCCTAATGACCATAGGAGCAGGCTTGCTCAGTTATAATCTCATCTTGTTGTCGATCTCCCTGTTTTTCGCTCAACTCTTCGCAGTTGGGATAAAAAAGATACACCTGATGCAGATTATAAAAGGGCAAGTGCCTGTCAGAGGAATCATTAGTTTGATTTTAATCGGTCAACTGTTAGCGATTATTATTGTAACGCTGGGAATAGGGAGTAGCTTAAAGTATTCCCAAGCCTGGCAACAGCATCGGATTGGACAAGAGGTTTGGAGTCAGGAAAGACAACTGATTACCCTATCAATCAGCCGTGAAGGAACGAGTCCTGGTTTTGATGAACAAGCTCAAAGGAAACTCAGAACTTGGTATCAATTGATGGATCTGGCTGTTTCAGAACAAAAGGCTTTCTTATCTAGACACCAGTTAATTGACCGTACTTTGCAAAATGGCATGGCTTCCTCCAAAAACTTGACAACCTCTACAGAATGGCACGATTACAACCCGAATGGCAATGTCCTTATCGTCACACCGCATTACTTGGAGCGTCAAAACATTCCTGTAGATACAACTATTAAGCAAAAGATGAATCACCTTAATGTAGGGGAGTTTGTCTTATTGCTGCCTGAACACCTCCGTTCAGAGGAAGAACATTATAAATCTGTTTTTGAAGACGACTTAACCAGTCGCATGTCTAGTCAAGATGAACGACAGCAAATGACTGCTACGGTAGGTTATTTAGAATCAGGTCAGGATCGTTTTGTGTATAATACGACCCCTATTTCTTACCAGCAGTTTTTGAAAGATCCAATCATCATTGTTATAACACCCCAATCAACTGGTCCACAGTCCATTTTGTTTTGGATAGACGCAGTACAGAACTACGTTCTCTTTAATCAATTGTCTGATGCCCAGGAGCTTATCCAGAGACAAGGCATTGAAAATTGGGTCTCAGAAATGCAAACAGGTTACCACAACTACATCACATTATTGGATAATATCCAGAGGGAACGTTGGGTAATGCTAGCAGGAGCTGTGCTTGGGATTGCAACTTCAATCTTGCTGTTTAACACTATGAATAGGCTCTACTTTGAAGAATTTAGACGTGCCATTTTTATCAAACGCATTGCAGGTCTCAGGTTCTTAGAAATCCATCGCACTTATCTCTTTGCTCAACTGGGTGTGTTTTTACTGGGATTTGTTGCGAGTGTATTTCTTCAGGTAGAGATAGGAGTTGCTTTCTTAGTCTTGTTACTCTTTACTGGTCTATCTCTTTTACAGTTACATGTCCAAATGCAGAAAGAAAACAAGATGTCCATGCTTGTTTTGAAGGGAGGTTAATATGATTGAACTTAAACAGGTGAGTAAATCTTTTGGAGAACGAAAGTTATTTTCGAATCTTTCAATGACATTTGAGGCTGGAAAAGTCTATGCCTTAATTGGTTCAAGTGGTAGCGGAAAAACAACCTTGATGAACATGATTGGGAAATTAGAACCTTATGATGGGACGATTTTTTACCGAGGTAAAGACTTGGCCAATTATAAATCGAGTGATTTTTTCCGTCACGAATTGGGCTACCTCTTCCAGAACTTTGGCTTAATTGAAAACCAAAGTATTGAAGAAAACCTTAAGCTAGGTCTCATTGGTCAAAAGTTGAGTCGGTCGGAACAGCGGTTGAGGCAGAAGCAGGCTTTAGAACAGGTCGGCCTGGCTTATCTTAACCTAGATAAGCGCATCTTTGAGTTATCGGGCGGAGAATCGCAACGGGTTGCCTTGGCAAAAGTTATCTTAAAGAATCCACCCTTTATTCTGGCAGATGAGCCAACAGCTTCAATAGACCCAGCAACTTCTCAGTTGATTATGGAGATTTTGCTATCTCTTCGAGATGATAATAGGCTAATCATTATCGCAACACATAATCCGGCAATTTGGGAGATGGCTGATGAAGTGTTCACGATGGATCGTCTGAAATAAAAATCCTTGTTTTTAATTGCACGATGAGTTACTGAAATATTATCATGAATCAAGAATTGGAGTTAATTTAGAATTGTACTTTATTAATATTGAGGTAACTTTTTCTTAAGGAAGAAATAGTAGAGAGGAAGTTAGAATGAAAAAATTCGACAATTATATTATTGAGAAGCCTTGCGATTCTAATTCAGATAAACTGCAAAAAATCTTAATAATTGAAAATTTGGTAGATGATATTTTGCAATTTCCTCTCAGAATCAATAATAGTGTAGGAGAGATTTTCCTCCTACAACCGTTTCAAAAGAAAACTATCTTTATTCCATGTTATTTTGAGGAAGATATTGTGAAAGTCAAAGATGATGATAAAGTTGAGTGGAATTTGTTAGAATTTCAAAAATTTAGAGCATTTTTGGCTTAGTAATCTGTGTTGAAGGCTCAAAACCTATGGTAAAAAAGTCGCTTTGAAAACGTATTGCCTCCAAAGATTTAGTTAAATAATGATTTAACACAAAAAGAAATTATTGAAGTTCTGGAAAGATATTGTTTCAGTATTGAGAAAAGGTGGGAAAAACTTGCGATTTTCACAGAGAAAGGAAGAAAAAGTATAGAAATATAGTCAATTGAAACAAGAACAGGACAAAAGAACCTTTTGTGCCATATTTTTCTCCTTTCGCTTTACAATTGGCTTGAACACCTTTATTGTATCGCGTTTGGAGTTTTTTTGGTATAACCTTCGACGCGCACCCGCATAGCGGGTGTTTTTTTGTCTCGCACCTAACGGAGCGAGACGAACTAATAGTCACTTAATCAAAAAACGCACCATATCAAAAACTAAAAAGTTTGATATCATGCGTTATGTCTTAAACTAATTGACTATACTTTCTATTCAAATGAGCTTTTAACCAATTGATTGAGCCAATCCACTCTTAAAACCAAAGAGCAATTTCTCGCTTAGCTGACTCTTCTGAATCTGAACCATGTACAACATTTTGGATAACCTCATTTTCTCCAGCAGCTTTTGCAAAGTCACCTCGAATAGTGCCTGGTAAAGCTTCTTCTGGACGAGTTGCACCCATCATGGTCCGCCAAGTTTCGATTACTTTGGGATCAGAAATGATACCTACAAGAACCGGTCCTGAAGTCATAAATTCACGAATCGGTGGGTAAAAACTTTGACCAACCAAGTCCTGATAGTGCTGGTCAATTAACTCTTCTGAAAGCTGTGTACGCAACTCCAATTTTTCAATTGTAAATCCACGTTGTTCGATACGTTTCAACACTTCACCCACTAGTCCTCTTTTTACACCATCTGGTTTAATGATAAAAAATGTTTGTTCCATACCTGTCTCCTTTGTCAGCTTCTTTCTTTTATTTTACCACATTCCATGGAAAAATGGAGAAAGTTTTCAGAAAAGCGAAAGAGAGCCCGAAGGCTCTCTCATTCTCTTTTATTCTACTGTTTCTTCCACAGTTTCAACGGCAGTATCCACAACTACTTCTGTTGTTTCTTCGTTTCCTTCTTCCTCTACTGGAGGATTAAGGTATTCTTCTTCGTTGATAGCATGTGGTTCAAGGTTACGGTAGCGAGCCATACCAGTACCTGCTGGGATGATCTTACCGATGATAACATTTTCTTTAAGTCCAAGGAGATGGTCTTTCTTACCACGGATAGCCGCGTCAGTAAGGACACGAGTTGTTTCCTGGAAGGAAGCCGCTGACAAGAAACTGTTGGTTTCAAGTGAGGCTTTGGTAATTCCCATGAGGACTGGGCGACCTGTCGCTGGAACACCACCTGCGATAAGGACATCTTTGTTGGCATCTGTAAAGTCATTGATATCCATGAGGGTACCCATGAGAAGATCTGTGTCACCTGGATCCATGACACGGACTTTACGAATCATTTGACGAACCATTACCTCGATGTGTTTGTCACCGATTTCTACCCCTTGGCTACGGTAAACTTTTTGTACTTCACCGAGAAGGTAAGTTTCAACTGACAAGACATCACGAACTGCAAGGAGACGTTTTGGTTGGATAGAACCTTCTGTCAGAGCAGCACCACGCGCTACTTGGTTCCCAACTTCAACACGCATACGAGCGGTAAATGGAACAACATATTCGCCTTCACCAGTTTCGCCCTTAACAAAGACTTTCTTGGTACGAGTTGAAGCATCTTCTTCGATAGCTGTAACTTGTCCTTTAACCTCTGTGATAACCGCTTCCCCTTTAGGATTGCGGGCTTCAAAGATTTCTTGGACACGAGGAAGACCCTGAGTGATATCGGTATTTGAGGCAACCCCACCCGTGTGGAAGGTACGCATTGTAAGCTGTGTACCAGGTTCCCCGATAGATTGGGCAGCGATTGTTCCAACTGCTTCACCAACTTCAACCGCATCACCAGTCGCCAAGTTGATACCATAACAGTGACGGCAGACACCGTGACGAGTGTTACATGTAAATACAGAGCGGATAGTCACTTCTTCCACACCAGCATTGACAATTTCACGCGCCTTGTCTTCTGTAATCAACTCATTTGGACCGATAATAACTGCACCAGTTTCTGGATGTTTAACAGTTTTCTTAGTGTAACGACCATTGAGACGCTCTTCGAGAGACTCGATCATCTCTTTTCCTTCTGCGATAGAACGGATCAAGAGACCACGGTCTGTTCCACAGTCATCCTCACGGATGATAACGTCTTGGGCAACGTCAACCAAACGACGAGTCAAGTAACCTGAGTCGGCTGTCTTAAGGGCCGTATCGGTCATACCTTTACGGGCACCGTGAGTTGAGAAGAACATTTCGAGTACTGACAAACCTTCGCGGAAGTTTGAAAGGATTGGCAATTCCATGATACGTCCGTTCGGAGCAGCCATCAGACCACGCATACCGGCAAGCTGTGAGAAGTTTGAGATGTTACCACGGGCTCCAGAGTCCATCATCATAACGATTGGGTTCTTAGGATCTTGGTTGGCAATCAAACGTTTCTCCAATTTTTCACGGGCAGCACGCCATTCAGCTGTAACAGCATTGTAACGCTCGTCGTCTGTAATCATACCACGACGGAATTGTTTGGTGATTTGTTCTACACGTTTGTGTGATTCTTCAATGATTTCAGCCTTGTCATCAACGACTGGGATATCGGCAATACCCACTGTCAATCCTGCAAGAGTTGAGTGGTGGTAACCGAGGTTCTTCATACGGTCAAGTAGGGCAGAAGTTTCTGTCGTACGGAAACGTTTGAAGATTTCAGCGATGATATTTCCAAGATTTTTCTTCTTGAATGGAGGGTTAAGTTCAAGTTTACTGATTGCTTCCTTGATATCTCCACCAAGTGGCAAGAAGTATTTAGCTGGAACGCCTTCTGTCAAGTTGGCATTGTTTGGTTCTTGCAAGTATGGTAGCCCCTCTGGCATGATATCGTTGAAGAGAATTTTACCAACTGTTGTAAGCAAGACCTTATGTCTTTGCTCTTCTGTCCAAGGCTTGTTGAGGCTGTCTGTTGCAATACCAACACGTGAGTGGAGGTGAACATAACCATTGCGGTAAGCCATAACCGCTTCGTCACGGTCTTTAAAGACCATTCCTTCACCTTCGCGACCAGCTTCTTCCATGGTCAAGTAGTAGTTACCCAAAACCATGTCCTGAGATGGAGTAACTACCGGCTTCCCATCTTTCGGGTTCAAGATGTGCTCAGCAGCGAGCATCAAGATACGAGCTTCTGCTTGTGCTTCTTCTGAAAGCGGTACGTGGATGGCCATTTGGTCTCCGTCAAAGTCGGCATTGTAGGCTTCACAGACAAGCGGGTGCAAGCGAAGGGCCTTACCATCAATCAAGACTGGCTCGAAGGCTTGGATACCCAAACGGTGAAGGGTCGGTGCGCGGTTCAAAAGCACTGGGTGTTCTTTAATCACTTCTTCAAGAATATCCCAGATACGCTCATCTCCGCGTTCCACCAAGCGTTTAGCTGCTTTCACGTTTTGCACGATGTCACGAGCGACAATTTCACGCATGACGAATGGTTTAAAGAGCTCGATCGCCATTTCACGTGGCACACCACATTGGTACATCTTAAGTGTTGGACCAACGGCGATAACAGAACGTCCTGAGAAGTCAACACGTTTACCGAGCAAGTTTTGACGGAAGCGTCCTTGTTTACCTTTAAGCATGTGGCTCAATGATTTCAGTGGACGGCTACCTGGTCCTGTGATTGGACGACCACGACGACCATTGTCAATCAAAGCGTCAACCGCTTCTTGAAGCATACGCTTCTCATTTTGAACGATGATACCTGGTGCATTCAACTCAAGCAAACGAGCCAAACGGTTGTTACGGTTGATAACACGGCGGTAAAGGTCGCTCAAGTCAGATGAGGCAAAACGGCCACCATCCAACTGCAACATTGGACGAAGATCTGGTGGAATAACCGGAAGGATGTTGAGAATCATCCATTCAGGTTTGTTTCCAGACTTGTAAAAGGCATCCAAAACATCCAAACGACGGATGGCTTTGACACGTTTTTGTCCAGTAGCTGTTTTCAACTCTTCTTTGAGTTCAGCAATTTCTTTTTCAAGATCTACTTGTTTCAAAAGATCTTGGATAGCTTCGGCACCCATCTTGGCAACGAACGATCCATAACCATACTCACGCAAGCGCTCACGGTATTCGCGCTCTGTCATGATAGACTTGTGCTCAAGTGGTGTATCCTTAGGATCAATCACCACATAAGCCGCAAAGTAGATAACTTCCTCGAGGGCGCGAGGGCTCATATCAAGGGTCAAGCCCATACGGCTTGGAATCCCCTTGAAGTACCAGATGTGAGATACAGGAGCTTTCAACTCAATGTGCCCCATACGCTCACGACGAACTTTTGTACGCGTTACTTCAACCCCACAACGGTCACAAACAATTCCTCTGTAACGAATGCGTTTGTACTTACCACAAGCACATTCCCAGTCTTTTGTAGGACCAAAGATAACTTCATCAAAGAGTCCTTCACGTTCTGGTTTCAAAGTACGGTAATTGATTGTTTCAGGTTTTTTGACTTCTCCATAAGACCATGAACGGACTTTGCTTGGAGAAGCTAGGGTGATTTGCATACTTTTAAAACGATTTACATCAACCACTATTTCTTCCCTTTCTATTCTAAGTGAACTGCTTATTCTTATTCAGCAGCTTCTTCTGTTGCTTCCGCTTTTGTTGCTTTCTCTGCTTCTTCAGCTTCAAAGGCTGCTTTAGCCTCTTGGGCTGCTTTTTCGCGGGCTTTTTCAAGGTCATCTACGTGGATGACATCTTCGTCCATTCCTTCATCCAAGTCGCGAAGTTCCACTTCTTGGTCATCTTCGTCTAGGACACGCATGTCAAGACCAAGAGATTGTAATTCTTTGACAAGAACTCGGAAGGATTCTGGAACACCTGGTTTTGGAATTGGTTTTCCTTTTGTAATGGCTTCATAAGCTTTCAAACGTCCGTTGATATCGTCAGACTTGTAAGTCAAGATTTCTTGAAGGACATTTGATGCACCATAGGCTTCAAGAGCCCAAACCTCCATCTCACCGAAACGTTGTCCACCAAACTGAGCTTTACCTCCGAGTGGTTGTTGGGTAACGGTTGAGTAAGGTCCGACTGAACGCGCGTGCAATTTATCGTCAACCATGTGGTGGAGTTTGATCATGTACATGACACCAACTGACACACGGTTATCAAATGGTTCACCAGTACGTCCATCGTAAAGGATTGTCTTAGCATCGCTGTCCATACCTGCTTCCTTAACGGTTGACCAAAGATCTTCAGAACTTGCTCCGTCAAAGACTGGTGTCGCGATGTGAATACCAAGAGTACGAGCCGCCATACCAAGGTGAAGCTCCATAACCTGACCGATATTCATACGAGATGGTACCCCAAGTGGGTTCAACATGATATCGACTGGAGTTCCGTCTGGAAGGTAAGGCATGTCTTCTACAGGAACGATACGAGAGACAACCCCTTTGTTTCCGTGACGTCCGGCCATCTTATCTCCAACCTTGATCTTACGTTTTTGAGCGATGTAGACGCGAACCAGCATGTTAACACCTGATTGCAACTCATCTCCATTTGCACGTGTAAAGATTTTAACATCACGAACGACACCATCGGCACCGTGTGGTACACGAAGAGAAGTGTCGCGCACTTCACGAGACTTGTCTCCGAAGATAGCGTGCAAGAGACGTTCTTCAGCTGAAAGGTCTTTCTCACCCTTAGGTGTTACTTTACCTACAAGGATATCACCTTCTTTAACCTCAGCACCGATACGGATAATCCCCATTTCGTCAAGGTCTTTAAGGGCATCTTCACCAACGTTTGGAATTTCGCGAGTGATTTCTTCAGGCCCAAGCTTTGTATCGCGTGTTTCTGATTCGTATTCTTCAAGGTGGACAGATGTGTAGACATCGTCCTTCACCAAGCGTTCGCTCATGATAACGGCATCCTCGAAGTTGTAACCTTCCCAAGTCATGTAGGCAACGATTGGGTTTTGTCCAAGCGCCATTTCTCCATTTTCCATAGAAGGCCCGTCAGCGATGAAATCGCCTTTTTCAACGACATCGCCAACTTTTACGAGAGTGCGTTGGTTGTAGGCAGTACCTGAGTTTGAACGACGGAATTTTTGGATGTGGTAAACGTCCAATGAACCATCTTCACGACGAACTTCTACCTTGTCAGCATCTGCGTAAGTAACTTTACCATCATACTGAGCAATCACAGCCGCTCCAGAGTCGTGGGCTGCTTGGTATTCCATACCAGTACCAACGTAAGGTGCTTGAGGATTGATCAATGGCACAGCCTGACGTTGCATGTTAGCACCCATGAGGGCACGGTTGGAGTCATCGTTTTCCAAGAAAGGAATACATGCTGTCGCAACGGCAACTACCTGTTTTGGTGATACGTCCATGTAGTCAACAACATTAGCTGGATACTCTTGGTTGACCCCTTGGTGACGTCCCATGACAACTTTCTCAGCAAATGTTCCATCTTCATTCAGACGAGAATTAGCCTGTGCTACAGTAAATTCATCTTCTTCATCGGCTGTCAACCAAACGATTTCGTTCGTAACAACGCCTGTTTCACGGTCAACTTTACGGTATGGTGTTTGAACAAAACCATACTTGTTCAAATGTCCGTAAGATGACAAGTTATTGATCAAACCGATGTTAGGTCCTTCAGGTGTCTCGATGGGACACATACGACCATAGTGAGTGTAGTGCACGTCACGTACTTCATATCCAGCGCGGTCACGTGTCAAACCACCAGGTCCTAAGGCTGACAAACGGCGTTTGTGAGACAACTCAGAAAGTGGGTTGTGTTGGTCCATGAACTGTGACAACTGTGATGAACCAAAGAATTCTTTCACCGCAGCTGTTACAGGACGGATGTTGATGATTTGTTGTGGTGTCAAGACTTCGTTGTCTTGAACAGACATACGTTCACGGACATTACGTTCCATACGAGAAAGTCCCAAACGTACTTGGTTGGCAAGCAATTCACCAACTGCACGGATACGACGGTTCCCAAGGTGGTCGATATCATCTACACGGCCAAGTCCTTCAGCCAAGTTGAGGAAGTAGCTCATCTCAGCAAGGATATCTGCAGGAGTAACGATACGAACCTTGTCATCTGGATTGGCATTACCAATGATGGTTACGACACGGTCTGGATCCGTTGGAGCAACAACCTTGAATTTTTGAAGAACAACTGGCTCAGTCACAACGGCTGCATCATTTGGAATATAAACAATCTTGTTCAAGTCACCATCCAAATGGCTTTCAATGCTTTCAATCACACTACGAGTCATAACAGTTCCAGCTTCTACCAAGATTTCTCCAGTTTCAGGGTCTACCAATGGCTCTGCAATGGTTTGGTTAAGCAAGCGTGTTTTAACATTGAGTTTTTTATTGATCTTGTAACGACCAACTGCTGCTAAGTCATAGCGACGTGGGTCAAAGAAACGAGCCACAAGCAAGCTACGTGAGCTTTCAGCTGTCTTAGGCTCACCTGGACGAAGGCGTTCGTAGATTTCTTTCAAAGCTTCGTCTGTACGAGAGTCCATTGGATTCTTGTGGATATCTTTTTCAACAGTGTTGCGAACCAATTCGCTATCACCAAAGATATCAAAGATTTCATCATCACCTGAGAAACCAAGCGCACGAACCAAGGTTGTAAATGGAATCTTACGAGTACGGTCGATACGAGTGTAGGTAATATCTTTTGAGTCGCTTTCAAGTTCCAACCAAGCTCCACGGTTAGGGATAACAGTTGAACCATAGCCCACTTTACCGTTCTTATCTACTTTGTCATTAAAGTAAACACCTGGCGAGCGAACCAACTGAGATACAATGATACGTTCACCACCATTGATAATGAAAGTACCCATTTCTGTCATGATCGGGAAATCACCAAAGAAAACTTCTTGGGTCTTGATTTCGCCTGTTTCTTTATTGATCAAGCGGAAGGTTACAAAAATTGGTGCTGAGTAGCTAGCATCGTGAATACGAGCTTCTTCTAGCGTATATTTGGGTTCCTTGATTTCATATCCAACAAATTCCAACTCCATTGTGTCTGTGAAGTTTGAAATTGGCAATACATCTTCAAACACTTCCTTAAGACCGTGGTCTAGGAAATCTTTGAATGAGTCAGTTTGAATTTCAATCAAATTTGGTAAGTCAAGAACTTCTTTGATTCTTGAAAAACTACGACGGGTACGATGTTTCCCGTATTGAACGTCATGTCCTGCCAAGATGATTCTCCTTTGTAAATAAGTTCCAAGCCTTGTCAATCAGGCTTTCTAATCGTCATATGGTTGTAAAACCCTTATCACCGTGTCCCTTTGATGAATTTTCAGAATTTTTAAGTCTTTATTACAAGTACTCGAAATCCTGAAAAAAAGCACAAAAAGAGCAGCTAAATCTGACTTTTTCAGAAGATTTAACTGCTGTGAGCCTTGTCTGGACAATATTTCAGACAAAACCTACGACAAATGATTATTTATATTATACCCTAATTAGCTAGATTTTTCAAGGGGATTCAGTAGATTTTTGGTAATCTTTTTCCCATAGAAAACTTAGCATTACATTCGAATCACACTATGGTACAAAAAACTGAAAAAGCTATTGACTGAAAATCATTTTCAAGGTATAATAAGAAACGTTAAGGCGGTATAGCCAAGTGGTAAGGCACGGCTCTGCAAAAGCTTGATCGTCGGTTCAAATCCGTCTACCGCCTTCTATAACTTGATTTATCAGGTTTCAAATGAACAGAAAGCCCAATTTGAAGGGCTTTTTTATTTTTCTTCTGATAAATACGGATAATTTTGAAAAACTTTTGGGGCAAAGTTCTTTCCATGACATAATTCCCTCATGAAATCAACTGAAAAAAGCTTCGTCACACCTGGTGACAAAAGCCTCTAGTTTACTCTGTTTCTTCTTCTATTTCAACTTCGGTAATTTGGACTTTTACCTTGGTAACACGTCCATTTTTCACTTTATCATTGGTTAAGATAAGTTGTTTGTTTTGGCTGACCAATTCATAGCTAAGTTTCTCAGTCGTCGGAATGGTCCCCACTCCTGTCAAATAGTAACCAGCAATGGTATCAACGTCATCACTTTCCAGTTCAACATCAAAGTAATTATTGAAATCATTGAGGGTCATCGTTCCTTGAACAATGTAGGTATCCTCGCCAATCTGATGAACATCTATTGCTGCTTTGTCCGTTTCATCATCAATTTCACCAACAATTTCCTCTAAGAGGTCTTCCAAGGTCACCAAACCAGCCATACCACCGTATTCATCCAGCAAGATTGCCATTTGTCTTTGGGTATTGCGCAATTCTTTTAGCAAGTCATCCACAAAAATAGTTTCAGGTACAAAAAGTGGATCTTGTAAGATTTTCTTCCAAACAATATTATCAAAACCATCCACAAAACCAGCCTTAAGGAGACTCTTGGTGTGAATGATTCCAATTACATTGTCCTTATCCCCATCGTAAACTGGTATACGGGAAAAGTTTTGTTTTAAAATACTTTGGATAATGCTTTGACTATCATCCTGAATATCCACCATAAAAGCATCTGTCCGAGGAACCATAACCTCTCGTGCCATCAGTTCATCGAGCGAAAAGACACCTTGTAGCATCTCAATCTCATCAGCATCCAACGTTTCTTCACTATTTGTCAGCATATAGGCAATTTCATCACGGGTCATCTTTTCATCCGCATCATCGAATGACATAGGAGTCAAATGGCTCAAGAAATTGGTCGAAGCAGCTAAAAGCCAAACAAAAGGACTGACTAGTTTTCCGATCCCAATGATAACCGGCGCTGTACGAATGGCCAAGGCATCCTTTAGATTAAGAGCGATTCTCTTAGGATATAATTCCCCAAAAACGATGGAAATATAGGTCAAAAATGCCAAGGATAGAAAAGTTGCCACGGCTTGTGCTGTTTCGCTATTCCCAAGCCAAGAGGCAATCACACGTCCTAGAGTATCAGCTAAACTCGCCCCTGATAAGATTGTAATCAGGGTGATTCCTACCTGAATGGTTGATAAAAAGTGGTTAGGATTTTCTAGTACCTTCAGCAGGCGGATGTAGCGTCTGTCTCCTTCTTCCGCCTTTTGTTCAACTCGGGCACGATTAAGAGAAACCATGGCCATTTCTGTGGCTGAGAAAAAGGCATTTAATACCGTCAAGATAAACAATAAAACAAATTGTAGCAACAAATTCTGACTACTTGGGTCTTCCATAGTTCTTCTCCTAAAATAGTATCTTATCCTTTATTATATCACAAAATTTAATCCAATACATATTATTTTTTTCTTAGCGTAACTTCTCAAAGTAACTTCCATCTCTCTCCCAAAACTGGAAGTTAGTTTTAGAAGTTACCATTTTTTCTTAGTACCTACTCTAGCCCTACTTAAAAAGAACTCCTACATCCATAAGTGATATAGGAGTTTATCTTATCTTTTACTGATACTCTTCGAAAATCTCTTCAAACCACGTCAGCTTTATCTGCAACCTCAAAGCGGTGCTTTGAGCAACCTGCGGCTAGCTTCCTAGTTTGCTCTTTGATTTTCATTGAGTATAAGATACAAATTCATACTAATACATTTTGTAAGAAA
>NZ_VMMS01000149.1:0-524 GCF_013277315.1 Streptococcus sp. 2106 | reverse complement strand
CTGGGATTTGTAAAAGATGTCCTGCCCCCAAGCCTCTATGAAGGTGTGGAAAAAATAGCCAGAGAAGTCTTGACCCAACCTTCAACAGGTTTATTGAGTTTTTCTGTTTTATCGGCGTTATGGAGTTTTTCAAAATCTATGAATTTCTTGCAAAAAGCTTTTAACAAGGCTTATGGCGTCGAAAAGAGTCGTGGACTTATTTCCCATCAGATGGTAAGTCTCCTAGTCAGTTTTGGTTTACAGATCCTCTTTGCTTTTGCCTTGTTTCTGAGCTTATTTGGGCAGATGATTTTGGCTTTACTTGCTCATTATTGGACAAAAGATGGCATTATCTATCAGGCTTTACAAGGTTTGGCAGGTCCTCTGACTTACGCTCTCCTCTTTGCTATCTTGGTCATGCTTTATTATTTTCTTCCCAATCTATCTAACAGGAAAATTAGCTATACCCTACCAGGCAGTGCCTTTGTTCTCTTAGTGATTTTAGGTTTACTAACTCTGTTCTCTAGTTATCTCAATTACTATGT
>NZ_VMMS01000148.1:0-1578 GCF_013277315.1 Streptococcus sp. 2106 | reverse complement strand
GAAACTAAGCAACTATAACTATTTTTTTAAACTCAATAAGTTCTGTACTCTCATTCAAAATTTGCTCGTCAAAAAAAATAATCCATACTAACACTAAGTCTTTTAGCTAGTTGATGCAATAATTCTGAACCTGGAGTATATTCTCCGTTCTCCAAACGACTAATCTGACCTTGCTTACAAATTCCTTCAGCTAACTCTTTCTGAGATAATTTCAATTCTTTTCTTCTGCTCTTAATTCGAGTAGCTAATAAGCTTCCCACACTATTTCCTCCAATCTACTACTGCTAATCATTTTATCACGATTTCTGTAACAATTAAAATACATTTAAATTACTCTAATGGGATGTTGAAGCCTCTCTCTTTACTATCAATTGCAAAATTTATAGTGTTAACTAATTTCTCCAATCTCCTCACTTGATGTTCATACTCGTCTATATATTCATTCATCTGTTTTTGACAATCTTCAATCTCTTTCTCCCCCAATTATTCACACCTAACACAAAAAGCATCCAGAATCGATATGAAACCGAGGATTCTAGGTGCTTTCTCTTTTCACCCATTGGGTGCTGTTTTTACTGGACAAAAGGGAGTTTCTCCTTTATGATATAATCGAAAACAAAATCAAAACAAAGGAAATTCCAATGACCAGTATATAAAATAAATCTACGAAAAACAATACTTTATCACACTTTTCTTTCGATGGTGGAAATCTGACCAATCAAGCTGGTCTTCTGCTCTTCAAAGAACTCTTCACAAAGTTGAATCTAAAAGAAACTATTTCAAAACATCCTGTGAGCGATGATAAACGACGCTATTATCACTATTCGGATGCCGATATTGTCATCCAATTTCTCTTTCAAATCCTTACAGGCTATGACATAGACTATGCCTGTAAGAAATTAAAATCAGATGCTTATTTTCCAAAACTGTTGGAAACTGGACAAGTTGCGTCTCAACCAACCTTGTCTCGCTTTCTGTCACGTTCAACAGAAGCAACTGTTGGGAGCTTGCGAAGACTAAACTTTGAACTGGTTCAACTCTTTTTACAAATGCAAAGCCAACCCAGTCTTATCGTTGATGTGGATTCCACTCATTTTACCACTTATGGGCATCAAGAGGGAGCCGACTATAATGCTCATTATCAGGTGACAGCTTATCATCCCCTTTATGCCTTTGAAAGCCAGACTGGCTATTGTCTGAATGCCCAGTTACGTTCTGGAAATCGCTATTGTTCAGAAGGAGCAGATGCCCTTATTCACCCCATTTTAGAGCAGTTTGACCATCTGATTTTTCGTATGGATAGCGGTTTTGTGAGCCCAAAACTCTATAATTTACTGGAAGATAGAGGTCATGCCTATTTGACCAAACTGAAAAGGAACACTGTTCTGAGTCGCTTGGGAGATTTAACCTTGCCTTGTTCAGAGGATTTGAGTATTTTACCTCATTCTTCCTATTCAGAGTCCCTTTATAAAGCCGATTCTTGACGCCAGCCACGTCGTGTTTGCCAATTTTCCCAAAGACAGGAAGGGGAATTGTTCTATGATGTGGTCTCTCTTGTAACCAATTTAAGCAGTGTAG
>NZ_VMMS01000147.1:0-652 GCF_013277315.1 Streptococcus sp. 2106 | reverse complement strand
TAACCTACACATTAGCTGGATATACTCACCCTATAGCGGATAGTGAAGAAGCCTCTTTGCCAACTGTAGTAGATGGAAGTTAGCTAAGATTCAGAAAGGACAAATTTTGTCCTTTCTTTTTTGTCGTCCTTCTGTAAGCGCGTCATAACAAGGTATCTATCATTCATGGAAGACCTCCTGTATACTATTAGTAAAGTAAAACTATTGGAGGATATTTTAATGCCACAACCTATTGTTCCTGTAGAGATTCCACAATCTCGACCTTTTGATTCTAAAAAGAGAAATGATATTCTGCTTAAAATTCGTAATTATCGCCAAGAAGAAGATTGGGCTAGGATGGGTTTACCAATCACACGTAAGGAAATCTCTAATTGGCATATCAAGGCGAGTCAATACTATTTGGAGCCCCTCTATAACCTTTTACGAGAAAAGTTGTTAGAACAAGATCTTCTTCATGCGGATGAAACCTATTATCGGGTTCTAGAGAGTGCTAGTCAGCTGACTTACTATTGGACTTTTTTGTCAGGAAAATCAGAGAAGCAAGCAAACACACTCTACCTCCATGATTAGCGTCGAAGTGGTTCAGTAGTACAAGAATTCCTAGGAGATTATTCTGGCTATGTGCATTGTGACATGTTGCGGCAGTAACTTA
>NZ_VMMS01000146.1:0-620 GCF_013277315.1 Streptococcus sp. 2106 | reverse complement strand
GTCAAATCCCGATTTAACGAGATGTTTGGGGATTTTTATACTACATTATTCCCCAAATATAAAATAGGTGAAAAATTTGAAGTTTCTAGTGGAAGTACACCATCAAGAGATAATAAATTATATTGGGATAGCGGAACGATTAATTGGGTAAAAACAACTGAGGTAATAAATAGAGAAATTACGGAAACTGAGGAAAAAATCACAAAATTTGCTTTAGAAAATACATCTCTTAAACTTTTTCCAGTTGATACAATATTAATTGCTATGTATGGTCAAGGACAAACAAGAGGAAGAAGTGCAATCCTCAAAGTTGAATCTACTAGCAACCAAGCATGTGGGGCTATATTTCCAAATAAAATAGACAATCCAGTTTTTATTTGGCATCAATTAATGCTAAGGTATAGCGAATTACGAGAACTTGGACGAGGAGGAAATCAACCTAATTTAAACGGTCAACTGATTAAAAATTTTGAACTGATTTTCCCCCCTCTTTCCCTCCAAAATGAGTTCGCAGACTTTGTAGCCCAGGTCGACAAATCACAATTTGCTTGTGAGATAGCTATAAAAGTGTGGAGAAATAGCTTGAAATTTAGTATAATATAGCTAATACTCAATCATTT
>NZ_VMMS01000145.1:0-1082 GCF_013277315.1 Streptococcus sp. 2106 | reverse complement strand
AGGATGGTCGTCCAATTAAATGGTAGAGGGGAGAAGAGGGGGAAGAGAAGGGGAAAAAGGAGAAAGGAAAAGAGAAGAAGGGGGGAGGTAAGGCTAAGATTACAGAACCAGGTAAAGCAGCTGTAGAAGTTCCTAATGTAACAACACCAGCTAAGGTAACAGTCTCTACGGAACAGCCAAGTAAATCACATAATGTATTGCCAAATACAGGAACAGAATCAAATGCGACTCTTGCTTCTCTAGGACTTCTTGGTATGCTAAGTGGACTCGGATTTGCGTTTAGAAAGAAAAAAGAAGACTAAAATAAAAGTTTAGTCAAGCTGATATACATTCTTCTGTATTTTAAAAATGAGCCCTATTAATTCTGCTGATTATTTTAGGAATCGAGTACAAGGGATGTTTAGATGAAAAGCGAACAATTTTAGAATTGTTCGCTTTTTAAATGGCTCTTTGTCAACTGTAGTGTAACGGTAACCGCCCAATAACGAAGTATATTGAAAAATCTCCAGACTAGAGAACTCACGGATAGTTCCTAATCTGGAGATTTCTTATACTCAATGAAAATCAAAGAGCAAACTAGGAAGCTAGCCGCAAGCTGTACTTGAGTACGGTAAGGCGACGCTGACGCGGTTTGAATTTGATTTTCGAAGAGTATTATTTGCACTTTTCTTGTACAACTTTAGTCCATGGTAAATAAGCCTCTAAAACCTCTTTGTTTACGAGAGTCTGCTAGTTTGGGGGTCGCTTCAAAAAATTTCCTTCTCACATGCGCCCAACATCCAACAAGTTCAGCTTCTTCCAGTTGACGATAAGCTTCTAGCGGTTCGCAGTTTACCAAGCTTAGCGTCGCCTTGCTCCTAAACCTTGGACTGCTATCGCATAGGCAGAACTAGAGGACTAAAGTCCTAAGTTACTGCCGCAACATGTCACAATGCACATAGCCAGAATAATCTCCTAGGAATTCTTGTACTACTGAACCACTTCGACGCTGATCATGGTGGTAAAGCGTGATTCCTTGCTTCTCTGATTTTCCTGACAAAAAAGTCCAATAGTAGGTCAGATAGCTATCACTCTCTAGCACC
>NZ_VMMS01000144.1:0-3507 GCF_013277315.1 Streptococcus sp. 2106 | reverse complement strand
TTCATTGAGTATAAAATAATCTTCTTCTAGTTTCGCATAAAATGATGAATTTTGTCAAGCTCCAACCAAAAAGAGCCTGAAATTAACTTTCAGGACTCTCCTCTTATTTAATCTTTTCCTCTTCGTAGTCCCCCTTGCTGCAAACAACCTGCTTGCCACCACCACGGACTTTTTTCTCCATGGGGAAGTTGCCACATTTTGGACAGTCACGACCAACAGGCTTGTCCCAAGAGGTAAATTCACATTCTGGATAGCGATTGCAACCATAGAAGAGGCGATTACGTTTAGTTTTACGTTCAATGATTTGTCCCTGATGACAACTTGGACACTCAACACCGATTTCTTTCACGATGGCTTGGGTATGACGGCAATCTGGGAAATTGCTACAAGCGTAGAACTTACCAAAACGACCAAGTTTAATGACCATTGGACTGCCACATACTTCACAGTCAAATCCAGCTGGTTCATCCTTGATTTGGATTTTTTCCATTTCTTCTTCAGCCTTGGCAACTTCTTTAGAAAATGGTTTGTAAAAGGCATCAATGACACGTTGCCACTGCTCTTTTCCGACTTCGACATCATCCAGCTTGCCTTCCATTTCAGCTGTAAAGGTTACGTTTACGATATCTGGGAAATATTCAACGATGAGCTTGTTAACAATTTCTCCCAACTCTGTTGGTTCAAATCGTTTGGCTGCAAGGCGAACATAATAACGTTTCTGAATGGTTTCAATGGTTGGTGCGTAGGTTGACGGACGACCAACCCCATTTTCCTCCAAGGTCTTAATCAGTGTCGCTTCAGAATAACGAGCAGGCGGTTGGGTGAAATGTTGCTCTGGTTTGCTATTGACCTGTTTGACCACATCTCCAACAGCCATATCTGGTAACATCTTATTCTTGTCAGAATCATTGTAAATGGCAAGATAACCATCAAACTTAACCTGACTACCATTAGCAGCAAATTGAACCCCATTTTGAGATAATTTAACAGCCATGGTATCAAAGACAGCAGCTGTCATCTGGCTAGCCACAAAACGATTCCAGATAAGGGTATAAAGCTTGAGCTGATCCTTGTCCAGATACTTAGCGATGCTTTCAGGTGTATTAAAGACACTAGACGGACGAATCGCCTCGTGGGCATCCTGAGCTCCAGAAGCATTTTTGACCTTGCTACCATGCTTAGAATACTTGCTACCAAAACGGTCCGTAATGAAACTTGCTGCTTCATTTTGCGCTACTGGACTGATACGAGTCGAATCGGTACGCATATAGGTAATCAAACCTTGAACACCAGAACCAATATTGATCCCTTCATAGAGCTGTTGGGCGACCATCATGGTCTTTCGAGTACGGAAGTTAATTTTATTGGCCGCATCCATCTGCATAGATGAAGTGGTATAGGGTAAAGGAGCATTGCGTTTGCGCTCTTTCTTATCCACCTGATCCACTGAAAAGTCTTTACTCGTCAGACGAGACAAGACTTCCTTGACCTCGTCATTGCTAGTTAATTTCAGCTTTTTGCCATCCACTCCATAGAAGGAAGCCTGAAATTGCTTGGTTCCCTTTTTAAAGACAGCATCAATTGTCCAGTATTCTTCTGGCTGAAAAGCATTGATTTCATTCTCACGATCAATGATTAACTTGAGCGCAATAGACTGAACGCGACCTGCTGACAAGCCCTTCTTGACCTTCTTCCACAAAATAGGCGAAATCAAATAGCCTACCAAGCGGTCTAGGACACGACGAGCCTGTTGGGCATCGACCAAGTCCATATCAATCTTACGAGGTTCTTTAAAAGCATTTTTGACAGCATCTTTGGTGATTTCATTGAAGACCACACGGTTGGCATCATTTTCATCCAAGTTGAGAATATGGGCCAAATGCCAAGAAATCGCTTCTCCTTCACGGTCCGGGTCACTCGCCAGAAAAACTTTATTAGCTTTTTTAGCTTCTTTTTTCAAGTCATTAATAAGAGGGCCTTTTCCTCGGATATTGATATATTGCGGTTCATAATTATTTTCAATATCGACGGACATACTGGATTTCTTCAAATCACGTATATGCCCGACACTGGCTAAAACCTTGTAGTTTCTGCCTAGATATTTTTCAATCGTTTTCGCCTTAGCAGGCGACTCCACGATGACTAGATTTTTTTTAACTGTTGATTTTTTCTTTTTTGTTGCCGTAGCCACAGTATCACACCTTTTCAAAGTAATAAACTTTATAAAGTGTAAACCATTTTGCCATAACTGTCAAGACTTAGCTACTATAATAGAAGAAAAGTTTTATACTTAAGACCTCAGTCTTCCTTTGATATACATAGAAGACTCACGAGAAAAACCAGCTATTCTCAAGAAATTATTGTTCCTCAGACTCTGTATCAAATTTATTGGCTTTTTCCTTTTCTTTTGCTTCCTTATCCTTGATATACTGGAAGAAATATTCTACCAGTTCTTCCTTACTAAGTTGTTCTGAATCAGACAATTGGGAAACTTGAACAGAAACATCACTTAAACCATAGTCACCTCTCTTACTTGAAATCATATCGAGTTCTTCTTCTGTCAAATAATTTCCTGAAATGGTTAGCTTTAGGGTATGAGTCTTTTTAGAATAGATTTTTTTCAAAATATTATGCCCCTGAAATTGCTCTGATATAAATTTCTTAAGGGACTCTTTTTTCAACGTTTCTCTCACTAAAGTCGTTGCAGAGATAAAACTCGGAATCATCAGCAAAACAGCAACTAGAAGCAAAATCCTGCGCATTTTAGAGTCTTCTTCATTATCTTTAAAATAATGTTTCTTAACCATCATCAACCTAACACCTATATAAGTCGCAATGACAATAAAGCTACAATTGATGAGGAATAGGTAAGAGGAGCCTATGATAAATTTTAGATTAGCAGAAGCAATAGCATAACCTACTGTACAAAGAGGAGGCATCAAGGCGGTTGCAATAGCAACACCAGGAACAATATTATTGGTCTCTTTTTTCCTAGCACCAATAATACCTGCTATCCCTCCTACAAAAGCAATGAGAACATCCCAAATAGTCGGAGAGGTTCTAGCAACAATCTCCGAACTAGCATACGAAATGGGAGAAAGATAAAAATAAAGTGTTGAAGCTATTAAACTGGCAAGAATTTGAATAGCTAATATTTTAAAAGATTTTCTTAACAATTTAAAATATTAGCTAGAGAGAGCCCCACCCCCAGAATAGGTGTCATCAAAGGAGAGATTAACATGGCTCCAATAATCACAGGAGTCGAATCCATATTTAATCCGATAGAGGCGATAAGCATGGCACATAGCAAAATCGCTAAATCACTTCTGGAGAGTTCTAATTCTTCATATATTTTATTTCTAAATTCTACCAACGAATACAGTTTATTATTTGTCACAAATGTCTTCCTTTCCTAGCTAACTAGTCGCTAATACTCTTCGAAAATCTCTTCAAACCACGTCAGCTTCACCTTGCCGTAGATATATGTAACTGACTTCGTCAGTCTTA
>NZ_VMMS01000143.1:0-1201 GCF_013277315.1 Streptococcus sp. 2106 | reverse complement strand
ATTTTCATTGAGTATTAAATTGTGCTATCGATTGTCATCATCTGTCATCATCTGTCATCATCTTGCTAGAAAAAAGGATTGAAGATTTTTTCGTGAGCGATAGTAGTAGCTGAACCATGTCCTGGATAGACATCGTAGTTTGGTAGGGTGAAGAGTTGGGTCTGGATACTATGAAGGAGTTGCTCTGTACTACCAGTCGGAAGATCCGTCCGTCCAATTGTTTCGCGGAACAGAGCATCTCCCGTCAAGACTAGGTGAGCATCAGGAAAGACTAGGGAAACACCACCGATAGAGTGCCCTGGGGTCGGTAGAACCTTAAAACGAAATTCCTCTAGTTGGTATTCTTCGTGAAAGACAAAGGTGTGTTCTGCAGGTTTTGTGACCACATCTGCCATATCATCGTGGCGAGGGAGACCGGAGAGATTATCGACAGGAGTGTAGAGCCAGCTGGCTTCGCTCTCTGCGATATAGACAGGAGGATTGCCAAAGGTCTCGCGAACCAAGTCCAGACTCATGATATGGTCATAATGAGCGTGGGTCAATAGAATGGCACAGATCGGTTTGTTGAGGTTCTCTATTGTCTGACGAATGGCTTCCCAATGGCTACCAGGATCGACCACGATAAGGTGATTTTCGCCTTCTAGGTAATAGGTGTTTTCATAGGCAACAGGATTCACAGTTTTATGAATTTTCATATTAGCTCCAATCTCAAAGAATGTACTAAATTAAGTATAGCATAGTTGGGGGAAATAGGTAAGGATTTAGAATGAACTTAAAAACCAGCATGACTAGATGAAGACAGGCTGGTTCTCAATTTATCACTATTGGAGAGGTGTCAAGTGCCCTTCATAGGTTGCATAAACTCCGTCATTAGCTTGTTTGATAGATGTGATGTTTAGAGTGCCACCGTAGTTGGCTTCTCGTTTGTCGCTATATTCACTATAAGTTATCCTATTGGGCAGGTTCTGGTCGTTAGCATAGTATTGAACGACTGTTTTTTTATAGCTTTGCTGGCTGAATAGAAACAGGCAGCTAGCTCCTAATACTAGGAGAGCAAAGATAGAAATAGCAGTTTTTTTCATAGGTGTTCTCCTTATAAACTAACGGATAAAAGAAAGTATCTTGAGGATTTTTATACTCTTCGAAAATCTCTTCAAACCGCGTCAACGTCGCCTTGCCGTATATATGGTTACTGACTTCG
>NZ_VMMS01000142.1:0-2483 GCF_013277315.1 Streptococcus sp. 2106 | reverse complement strand
TTTTGAGGTTGCAGATGGAGGCTGACGTAGTTTGAAGAGATTTTCGAAGAGTATTAGCTTTCTAAAAAAGTTGAGAAAAGTAGTACCTTTATTTTTAGACAGAGCTCATGATGAGTTTTGAGAAAAAACGTTAAAAAGAGAAAAACGCCTATGGTCAAAAGTCTATGGAACTTGATAATAGGCTTTTTTTCTAAGAATAGTGGGCTTCATTGCTCCTAAAATTTTGTTTGGGAGACTAGCACAGGGTAACAGAGTGACGCCATCACTGGGCTAATAGAGATAAAATAAACAATTGATTTAGGACATTTGTTTGATAGTGGTGATAAAGTTTTAAATCTGCTACATAATTTGTAGAGTTTTTTCTATAATTAGGAGTTTAACCTAATCTACAAATAGGAGTATACTAATAATGTAATCGTTATCAAAAGTCTAAAAAGGAATTTTTAGACGGATATCAAAATAAAAAGGGAGGAAATTATGAATAAGTTTTCAAAAACCTTGAGAGACAACTGGATCTTTCTCTTGATGGTTTTGCCAGGGGCGCTCTGGTTGATTCTATTCTTCTACATTCCAGTATTTGGGAACGTGGTTGCCTTCAAAGACTACCACATGACCAGTAATGGTTTCATAGATAGTATCATAAATAGTAAATGGGTCGGACTCGATAATTTCAGATTCTTATTTAGTTCAAAAGACGCCTTTATTATCACACGAAATACGGTCCTCTACAATCTTGGATTTATTTTTCTAGGTTTAGTTGTATCTGTAGGGATTGCCATTATCCTCAGCGAGCTCCGTTCCAAGAGAATGGTGAAGATTTTCCAAACTTCTATGTTGTTCCCTTACTTCCTGTCTTGGGTTATCATCAGTTTCTTTACAGATGCCTTCCTAAACATTGATAAAGGGGTGTTCAACCATTTATTGGAAAGTCTTGGTCTAAAAGAAGTCAACTTCTACGCTGATTTGGGAATTTGGCCTTATCTCCTACTTTTCCTAGGTATTTGGAAAGGTTTTGGATATAGCAGTGTCATGTACTATGCGACAATCATGGGAATTGATCCAACCTACTACGAAGCAGCGACAGTAGACGGAGCCAGCAAATGGCAACGGATTCGTAATGTAACCATTCCGCAGTTGACACCGCTGGTAACTGTATTGACCATCCTTGCAGTCGGAAATATCTTCCGTGCAGACTTCGGTCTTTTCTACCAAATCCCTCACAATGCTGGTCAGCTTTATAACGTAACCAACGTCTTGGACGTATATGTATATAATGGTTTGACTCAGACAGCGGATATCGGGATGGCTTCAGCAGCAGGTCTCTACCAATCAGTAGTCGGTTTGATGCTGGTGGTTCTATCAAACTTACTGGCAAGACGAGTTGATCCAAACTCAGCTTTGTTCTAGAAAGGAGGAGAATATGGCAGAAAAGAAAATTAAAAAAGAAAAAATTGATAATGTCGGCATTCACTCCTTCAGTAAGAAAGCAGATATCTTCTTCAGTACCATTTCGGGTTTGATTGCCCTCTCTTGTATCCTACCCTTCGTATTCGTTATCATTATTTCAGTGACGGACGAGAAAAGCCTCCTCCAATACGGCTACAGCTTCTTCCCATCCCAATTTGGATTAGACGGTTTTGAGTTCTTGGCACAGTTTAAGGATAAAATCTTACAGGCTCTCTTCATTTCTGTCTTTGTAACCGTAGTTGGGACATTTACAAATGTCTTTATCACAACAACCTATGCCTACGCTATCTCACGGACAACCTTTAAGTATCGCAGATTTTTTACCATCTTCGTTCTGCTCAGTATGTTGTTCAACGCTGGTTTGGTACCAGGTTATATCATGGTGACCCGTGTCCTTCAGCTTGGGGACACTGTTTGGGCCTTGATTGTGCCAATGCTTCTCTCACCCTTTAACATCATCTTGATGCGTTCCTTCTTCAAGAAGACCATTCCAGAAGCCATTCTCGAATCGGCTCGTATCGATGGTGCCAGTGAGGCTCGGATTTTCTTCCAAATCTGTTTGCCATTGTCACTACCAGGTATCGCAACCATCACGCTTTTGACAGCTCTTGGTTTCTGGAATGACTGGTTCAACGCCCTTCTTTACATCAAGAGTGACAACTTGTATCCATTGCAATATTTGCTCATGCAAATCCAACAAAATATGGACTATATTGCCAAAGCGGTCGGCTTGACTGGTCAACTGGGAGTTGCTCTACCGAAAGAAACAGGTCGTATGGCCATGGTTGTGGTCGCAACCCTTCCAATCGCGATTTTGTATCCATTCTTCCAACGCTACTTTGTAAAAGGTTTGACTATCGGTGGTGTGAAAGAATAGTGCTTATTGAGAAAGAACATTTCTCAGTTCCCAACTTCCCTTGTGTGAAGTTAATACTCTTCGAAAATCTCTTCAAACCGCGTCAACGTCGCCTTGCCGTATAGATGTTACTGACTCCGTCAGTTCTATCTGCAACCTC
>NZ_VMMS01000141.1:0-3633 GCF_013277315.1 Streptococcus sp. 2106 | reverse complement strand
TCGTCTTGACTTTCTTACCCGTTACGGTATCGATGCCAAGGTAGACGCTAGAGCGATAGACTATTGAGCCGTCTTTTTTAGTATATTCTGTTATTTTCATGGTTTTACTCCTTTTTCCATCAGCAGGCAAGCAAATTAGAAAAGGTTTTGAAGTTTTACCATGCGAGGAGCTACGAGAATACCCCCTATTTTCGATTTTAATTAGTCAGACGGTAAATTGTACCAGAATAGGAAACAAGGCGGATATGGGGCTTTTATGGGCTTGTTTGTGATGGGTGTTTTTGGTATAATGTTTTCGCCCCCTCAATTTAATTCATGAAGGGAGGTGTTATATATGCTAGAGTTGTTTTCCCTTTTTCTAGCTCCGTTACTTGTTAACGTACTATCGGAGCTTTTCAAGTTATGGATAAAGAGACGTAGCAAGTAGCTTTTAACCCTTTAAGAGGGTAGCAAAAAACCCCATCGCTGTAACGGTGGGGCTTTTTAGTTACATATGCTAGAAGCACTGCTTTTCCCTTTATACTTTCATTCTAGCATACAAGCCCCAATATTTCAAGAGTTTTATTTTTTTTGATATTGTTTAGAGCGCTTTAAGCGTTCCTAAAATGCCGAAGTGTTGAAAATCGTCTAAATTATACCGCATTATACTGCATTAGAGAGTTATAGCATGATGACAGGGTATTGACTTACCTTTTTTGTTTTTCTGGATAATATGGTATAATAGTCATGTAACCGCCTGAATCTTTCCCGTTATTTCAGTTCAGGCGATATTAGACAAGTTGTCAGTAGCTAGCTTGTCTTTTTTTGTTGCTTTAAAACTGTTTTTTTCGTATTCTTTCGTAGTCCAGTGACTTTTTGAAGAGGTCAGCTAGTCCAGTTACGTCTTGATTTGCGAGGAGTTCCATATAATGCGCCCTTGAGTCTTTTGGGATGATGATAGGAGCGTTTAGATACTTCATAGCCAAGTACATAAGTATCAGGCGACCGGTACGACCGTTACCATCGCTAAATGGGTGAATCCGTTCAATCTGGATATGGGTGTCTGCTAAAATCTTTAATACTTCTTTTTCATTCTGAGCATGCTCCAAACGATAAGCAGTATTATCCGCCCATTGTGTCATCAAGTAGGGCGTTTCTGCTGGGCTAGCCGTTTGAAATTCCGCCCCGATAATGGCATTTTGAACTTGCTTAAATTGTCCGCGATCATGTTGCAGCCTATCCACTAATAAGGCGTGAAAATCTTGAACCAGCCCCACAGTAAGGGCTTGATGGTTTGCCAATGAGTCCAAGAGATAAGAAAAGGCTTGTTTATGGTTTTCAATCTCATAAAACTCACGAATACTTTTGCCGTTGCGTGGCAAGGTGCTTTCTAAGATAATGCTGACGGTTTCGGGTAGAGAGATAGTATTCCCTTCAATACCGCTAGAATGGTAGGCCATGCGTACCAGTATATCGTCCAGGTAGTCTTGAGCGTAGTCCATGATTCTCCTTTCTGTAAAATTAAACTAAAATTTTTCCATTGGAATCAGGAGTTTTTAACAATGCTGAAATTACTTGGAAAAGTGCAAGAAGCATTGGAATAAAAGTGAAACTGAATAGTAGATATAAAAATCCTTTTCTATTATATCCTGCATAAAAATGATGACCACCTATCCAACCTAAAACGATAGCTAATATAATGTAAATCCACTTATTGACATAATGAGATTTAATATTTTTAGCTTTGGTTTTGGCATCAAAAATTTTTGTTTGTGGTATTTCGTTATTATTGCTAATATTATTTTTATTATCTTTTTTATCGTCAGTTTTTAAGTTTGAAACTCCAGAGTCGGCAATATATGTACTCTTATTTTTTACAAATCCATGCTTTCCAATTAATCCCAGTTCAGAATATCCTAAATTTTTAAGCATTTTTCTTATACTTGTTTGTTTAGATAATTTCAATATCTCTAATAATATTAAACCACAAGCCCTTGCATCTGATAAAGCATTGTGATGATCTAGAGATATTTTGAAGTGTTCAGCTAAGGTATGTAATTTATGATTTGGTAAATCAGTTAGGACTATTTTACATACTTGATAGCTACAAAAATATTGAATGTTGTCAAAAGGAATCTCATATTTTAAGTAAACATCTTGTAAAGCATAAGCATCAAATCTTGCATTATGAGCAACAATAGGTAGATTGTCAATGAAGTTAATGATTTCTTTTTGTACTTCAGGGAAAGTAGGGGCTCCAATGACATCTTCAGGTTTTACACCATGTATTTTTATATTTCTACTACTAAATTTTTCTTCAGGATTAATTAAAGTATAAAAGGAGTCAATTTCCTGTCCATCTATAAATTTTACTAGTCCAATTGAACATAGACTTCCGCGAAATGAGTTTGCTGTTTCAACATCTAAAGCTATAAAACTATAAGTCATGGTGAGTTTCCTTTTGATTTAGTGAACTAAGTATATTTAATACTATTTGCTTATCTTTGTGAGATAGGGATATAAAATCTACCAGTAATTGGGTTTCTTGAGGGTTTAATGTTCCAATAGTAAATAGAAAATCATTAAGTTTTTGCTTTGCTTCATTTAAAAGTTTTTCATCTGATAAATATTTTTCAATTTTTTGTTTACTTAATTTTTTTATGTTTGGAATGAGATTTTTCAAAATTTCTTCACGATACTTATTTAGAAAATCTTCATCTTTTAAAGTCAATAAATTCTCTCTACCATCAGCTGTTTTTAGTTCATAGTATGCTCTAAATGCTTTAAAAAATACTTCATCAGAGCCATCTTTTTGACTTAAATTTTTTACAGATTCAATAAAATTGTTTTCATAACCGAGTAAGTTAGCAACGCTTACCCCGAAGTAATCAGCTAATTGTTTTGCTTTTTCTGGTTTAATTTGGCTTTCTCCGTTTTCCCAGCGTGATAGAGTCTTTTCTGATATGCTCATTTCTTTTGCTATTTCCTTTTGAGATAGCTTTTTTTCTTTACGTAACTCTTTTAATCTATTCATTTATATCAACACCTTTCAAATGTATTATATCATTCTTTTTCTTAAACCAGACAAAAAAAGTCTGATAAAATAAAAAATATCCTTGACAAAGACAAAAAGTGTCTGTATAATAAAAGCTAATCAGACAAAAAATGTCTGAATAAAACCTCCAGCGCAACACTTTTCAATCTATTCTGCTGGAGGTTGATTTTAAAAATAATAGAAAGAGGTAAGACATTTGAAAAATAATATGCGTGTTATTTTAGCAAAGAAACGCTTGAAGGTGGCAGATGTTGCAAGAGAGACAGGGCTATCAAAAAGCACATTGACTGCATTGTACTATGAACGTGCAAAGAATCCAAGTCTTGATACGTTAAAAAAAGTATCTAGTTACTTGGGAGTAACGCTGGATGAATTTCTAGATACGAAAGAATAGAAAGGAGTAACCTAATCGCAATACTATTTTACATTTACAAGTTTCTCATGTGGTGCTTTACCACTGGGGATTGACGACAAAAAAGGAGAAAAGAATGAACTTTAAAGAATTTAAAACATGGCTAGATGATGCCGTGAGTATGGCGGAAGCTATAGCATTACCTGAAAACAAGGGTGTGCTTGACGACTTATACTCAATCATTTTC
>NZ_VMMS01000140.1:0-787 GCF_013277315.1 Streptococcus sp. 2106 | reverse complement strand
CATAATAAGAGTTATCATCTCCTTTGGAAACAATAGAAATGTCCAAATCTTTCTTTTTAATCTTGCCTTCTTCAAAGAGTTTTTGTTTTTCTGCTCGTATTTTTTCAAGTAAAACTTCGACTGGTTCATCATTTGGGTCTTGTTCTACTAATTTTCCTTGCATAGCATATTGAAGAATAGATTTTTTTAGTTTATCTGGAAATTCTTTATCTAGCTGTTCTAGTCTATTATAACTTTCAGCATATTCATCTACTTTTTCTAAAGCTGATTCGATTGCTTCTATTATGCGTTGTTGTTCGGATAGTGGGGGGAGAGCAATTAATAATAGATTAAAATTATAATCATTGATTGCAGGATAACTTGTTCCAGTAGATTTATTATTAACTCGATTGATAAAATTATCTGATAATAAATAATATTTCAAATATGTTTCGTTAAGTAAAGTATCCAAAACAATAAATGCTGTACTAGCTATCAAATACTCTTTAAGTTCTCTAACTACAGCAATATTTTTTAGATATGGTCTAACTGTTGAAAATAAGACACTATTCTGCGAAACTAATTTTCTAGCACGGGAAGGCGCTTGTTCAGGTGAAAGATATTGTAGATTTTTGTAGTTGATTATGTTCTTTTTTCTATCAATACTAGACGTATCTATATACCTAA
This sequence comes from Streptococcus sp. 2106, assembly GCF_013277315.1. Classification (NCBI taxonomy): domain Bacteria; kingdom Bacillati; phylum Bacillota; class Bacilli; order Lactobacillales; family Streptococcaceae; genus Streptococcus; species Streptococcus sp. 2106. The sequence goes on along the minus strand of NZ_VMMS01000140.1, from coordinate 121 downwards.
AGGATTTCTCTGGCTTATTTTGCCCAAAATTCCAATAAATTGATTTTATCCTCACCCACTCCCAAGTATCAGGAATATCATAAGGAACATCAATTTCTTGAGTACTTCCATCAGCAAACTT
>NZ_VMMS01000014.1:0-14597 GCF_013277315.1 Streptococcus sp. 2106 | reverse complement strand
AAATCTCAATTCAAGAAGACAAGAAAGCGCTTTAAAACCAGTAGGCATTTTCGTAAGGTTTGCTTGATGTACCAAGATGAGGCTGGTTTCGGTAGAATCAGTAAACTGGGATCTTGTTGGTCTCCAATAGGAGTAGGTCCACATGTCCATAGTCACTATATACGAGAATTTCGCTATTGTTATGGAGCTGTTGATGCCCATATTGGAAGATATCATGAATCAACTTCAAGATGTTATACAAGGACTGGAGAAGGAGGTGATAAAGTCCATCGTTAATCGGAGATGGACTAGAATGCTTTTTGAAAGCATATGAGTATTATATGCAATTTCTTTATAATAAAAAGACCGGATTGCTCCGATCTTTTCAATAGTTCGTATTCTCAATTTCTGTTTTAAAAATAGCTAAGGTTAACGTCAAATGACTAAGCACCTTATTTCATACGATAAAAATCAATCACTAGACCAGCAGGACCTTTAACTAATAAGGACTCTGTTCCCCAATCCGTTTCACAAATACCGTGTAAAATCTCGACACCAATCTCTTTTAAACGTTGGTAATTCTGATTTAGATCCTCAACCTCGATATGAAGAATGATTCCTGACTGAAAGTTTTCCAAAGGAACCAAATGATTTTGAGACAACATCAGACAGTGACTGCCAATCGTAAACTGAGCAAAACCATCATCAGCATAATCTGCCTTTTTATCCAATATATGCTCCAAGTCAGTACAAACTTGGGGAACATTTGAAACGATAATATCTAATTGATTTAAATTCATTTACTCTCCTCCATAAAAAGACCGGATTGCTCCGATCTTTTAAAGTTCCGCTCTATGAAAATCAAAGAATAAAGTCTACAAGTTTCATATTTGATTTTCGGCGAGAGGAATTATTTAATTGCGCGTGATTGTAACCCTTCTTCTTCCAAGAAGAGACGGAATGGTACGAGTTCTTCTGCTTCGTATTTTTCCTTGAAGGCTTTGATAGCTTCTTCTGAGTGAAGTTTTGGATCCAATTCAAGTACTTCTACTGGAAGTGGACGGTGTGGAGTGATGCGAGCATCGATTACAATAGTTTTACCTTCTTTGTTGAGTTTAACAGCTTCTGCAACAACTGCATCGATGTCTTCGATACGGTCAACTGTAAATCCTACAGCACCTTGCGCTTCAGCGATTTTCGCATAGTCAGCATTAGAGAAGTCACAACCAAATAAGTGTTTGTTTGTGTCTTCGTATTTGTCCTTGATGAAGGCATATTTACCATTTGAGAAGACAACGTTGATAACTGGAAGGTCGTATTGAACATTTGTGATAACGTCTGGGTAGCACATGTTGAATGCACCGTCACCCATGATGTTCCATACTTGGCGAGCTGGATTGTCTTTCTTAGCAGCGATACCACCAGGAAGGGCAATACCCATTGTCGCAAAGAGTGGAGATGTACGCCACATGTTCTTAGGTGTCATGTGAAGGTGACGAGTAGATGTTTGAGTAGTGTCACCTACGTCGATTGAGTAGATAGCGTCTTGATCAGCATGTTTGTTGATTGCATTGTAAACTTGATACAATTGCAATTCACCCTCAGTTTTACCTTCGAGTTTGTTCATGTAATCACGCCAGTTTTGGTTGTTCTTCACGTTTGCACGCCACCATGGAGTAGATTCAACTGGATTCACTTTGTCAAGGATTGCTTTGGCTGCTTGACCTGCATCACCAAGGATTGAAGCGTCAAGGGCGTGACGTTTACCAAGTTTGTAAGGGTCAATATCAACTTGAATGAACTTTTCAGTGTTCTTGAATGCTTCGTAAACTTCAGCAAATGGGAAGTTTGAACCAAGGAAAAGAACTGTGTCTGCTTCAAAGACCACTTCGTTGGCTGGCTTCCAACCAACACGGTAAGCAGAACCTGTCAAACCTTCATAGTTCCATTCGAAAGCTTCAAAGTTTTTACCAGTTGTGATAATTGGTGCTTTGATTTTACGTGACAATTCAGTGATCACTTCACCAGCTTTAACACCACCGTAACCAGCATAGATAACTGGACGTTCAGCATTGTTCAAGATTTCAACAGCTTTGTCGATTTCAACTTCGTTCAAAGCAGGAGCGATAAATGAACGCTCGTATGAACCTGATCCATAGTATGAGTTTTCGTCGATTTCTTGGAAACCAAAGTTTACTGGGATTTCAACAACAGCTGGACCTTTTTTAGAGACTGCAGCACGGCAAGCTTCGTCGATTACTTTTGGTAATTGCTCAGCGTAAGCTACGCGTTTGTTGTATACAGCGATACCGTTGTACATTGGGTTTTGGTTCAATTCTTGGAAAGCATCCATGTTCAATTCATTAACTGGACGTGATCCAAGGATTGCTAGGAATGGAGTGTTATCCATAGCTGCATCGTAAACACCGTTAATCAAGTGAGTCGCACCTGGACCACCTGAACCAACTGCAACCCCGATTGAGCCACCGAATTTAGCTTGCATAACCGCTGCAAGAGAACCTGTCTCTTCATGGCGAACTTGCAAGAAGCGGATATCTTTGTCTTCAGCCAAAGCGTCCATCAATGAGCTGAGTGTTCCTGATGGGATACCGTAGATTGTATCTACGCCCCATGTTTTCAATACGTTAAGCATTGCTGCAGATGCAGTAATTTTTCCTTGAGTCATAGTGATAACTCTCCTTCAATTTTTTAGACTTGGAGAATACGATTACATAGAATTGGAAACGTTCTCCAAATTTTTACTATTCCACTATATCATATTTATGTTGACTTTTCTAAAAATCTGCTCAAAACTCTCTACTTTCTATTCTAATACAGTTTTGAAAGCGATGCCATTCCTGTTTTATAACAAAGAAATCTAGTCATTACTTTTAGTCTATTTTACTAAAGTTTAGTAAGAGTGAACTAGTCAGAACAGATACAGAACTAAAGGCCATGGCTAGACCTGCCAATTCTGGAGTGAGCGCCAGTCCAACACCAGAAAAGACTCCTGCTGCAATCGGAATTCCGACGACATTGTAGATAAAGGCCCAGAAAAGATTGAGCAGAATTCGATTAAAGGTTTTCTTACTCATGTCAAAGGCACGCACCACGCCTAGGAGGTTATTGATTGTCAACACTAAATCTGCTGACTCGATGGCAATATCTGTTCCAGCCCCCATAGCAATTCCCACATCTGCTACACTGAGGGCAGGGGCATCATTGATACCGTCCCCAACAAAGGCTACTTTACCAGCTGATTGTAGTTTATGAATTTCATGGGCTTTTTCTTCTGGCAAGACACCTGCAATGACCTCTTCGATTCCGATCTGATCGGCAATAGCACGCGCCACACCTGCATTATCTCCTGTCAGCATGACTGTTTTAAGGCCACGCTTTTTCAACTGACTGATGGCTAGCTTGGCATTTTCCTTGGGAATATCTTGTAGTGCAAGCAAGCCTTTGATTTCATTGTCAACAGCCAAGAACACAACTGTCTTAGCTTCTTTTTCTAGTTCTTCTAGTTTATCTTGATAAGTGCTAGAAATGTTCATGCCATCCAGCATTTTAGCATTTCCAAGCAAAACTTGTTTTCCATTGATTTGCCCTGAGACACCTTTTCCGTGCAAGGCTTGGAAATTTTCAACAGTGTGAAACTCAAGTCCAGCTTCAGTCGCTCGCTTAACAATAGCCTCAGCCAGTGGGTGTTGAGAAGCTTCTTCCAGGGAGGCTGCCAATCCAAGCACTTCTACTTCGTCGCCGATGATATCTGTGACCACAGGTTTCCCTTCCGTCAAGGTCCCTGTTTTATCAAAGACAATAGTTTGAACTTTCTGGATTTCCTGTAGAACCGTTCCATTTTTGAGGAGAACTCCCATCTTGGCACTGCGACCTGTCCCCACCATAAGGGCTGTCGGTGTTGCAAGTCCCAATGCACAAGGGCAGGCAATAATCAGAACTGCTACTCCATAGAGAAGCGAAGACACAAAGCTCGACCCAAGCACAACTACACTATCCCTGAGCAAGACGAACCAAACCCAAAAGGTCACAATCCCTAAAATGACAACTGCTGGGACAAAAATCCCTGAAATTTTATCCGTCAAGTCCTGAATCGGCGCACGACTTGTCTGAGCTTTCTTCACAAAATCCACAATCTGAGCCAAAACAGTCTCTGAACCGACTTTTTCTGCTCTAAAAACAAGTGTTCCACTATTATTGATGGTTGAGCCAATGACAGTATCTCCAACTGTCTTGTCCACAGGCAGACTCTCACCTGTCACCATAGACTCATCAATACTAGAGACACCTCCTACTACGACACCATCAACCGCAATCTTTTCACCGGGACGCACTCGAATCAGGTCACCTACCTTGACTTGCTCCAAGGGAACTTGAACATAGTTATCCTCACGCAAGACTTCTGCACTTTTAGCCTGCAAGTCAAGTAATTTCTCCACAGCTTGGGAAGTATTTTTCCGCATTTTCTCCTCAAAAACGGCTCCCATAAGAACGAAGAAGAAGATAAATGCAGCACTTTCAAAGTAAACGGGGAGGCCAGCGAAGAGGGCAACTAAGCTATAGAAATAGGCCACTAGGGTTCCCAGCGCAACCAAGGTATCCATGTTGGCATTGTGCTTTTTAAAACTAGCCCAAGCACTTTGGATATAAGGACCACCTGCTACTAGCATAATCGGTGTTGTGGCTAAAAAGGTTCCCCAACGCATGACTTGGTGACTAATTCCTCCTGTCGACATCCCAATCATGAGAATCACAAGAGGCACAGTAAAGATACTAGTAATCCAAAAACGCTGTAAAAGTGATAGAGATTTTCGAGTCTTCTCAACTACGGTATAACTCCCCTTTTGCATCTTCATGCCACAAGAAAATTCATGTTGGCCTAATTCTTGAGGAGTAAAACGAATTGTCTTCTCTTCGTCTACGCCGATTGGTTCCAAGATGCCTTCTTCCTCAAAAAGAATTTCCTTATAACAGTTTGAAGGAGTCACACGATGAAAGGTAATCTCAGCTGGAATTCCCTTTTGAAGCTGAATATGGGCTGGATGATAGCCTTTGTCTGCCGTGATACGGATTTTTTGAACACCATTTTCAAGACTTGCTTTTACAATTTCAGTCATATCATTCTCCTATTCTACAATCATCTTACCGTGCATCATATTCATGCCACAAGAGAAACCATACTCTCCAGCCTGCTCAGGCGTGATTTCCACTATATACTCTTCCCCCATAGGTAGGTCCGCATGTACACCAAAATCTGGAAAAACAATTTGATCCAGACATGGTGAAGGATCCTTGCGGTCAAAGACAATGCGGGCTGGCACTGATTTCTTGAGAATAATCAACTCAGGCGTATAGCCTCCCATGACTTCCACTCGAATCTCTTGGTAGCCCTTTTTTTGCTGGGCCTTTTGTCCAGATTTTTCAGGCTTTTTGAAAAACCAAAACAAGATAAACGCGATAAGGGCAATACAAATAATGGTTACAATACTATTTAACATGACGTCTCCTTTACATACAATTACATTTTACTTCTGTCATAGCGTTTGATTTCTTCTCAGAAATCACAGCTTCCAAGTCTTCCAAGTCAGCCTGAGTAAAATCACATTCAGTAATCAAATCAGCCAACAAGTTCTTAATCCTACGGGAACAAACCTTGTCCTTGATATCTTGGACAAGTAAATCCCGACTTTGATCCAAAGTTAAAAGGGCTGAATAGACAAAGGACTTGCCTTCTTTTTTCCGAGTCAAACACTCTTTCTCAACCAGACGAGCCAAAAGTGTCTGAACTGTGGACTTGGACCAGTCAAACCGCTCCGCCAGAACCCTAATCAAATCTGAACTGGTCTGCTCCCCCTGCATCCAAATAATCTTCATGACCTGCCATTCTGCATCTGAAATCTGCATCATCACACCTCCAAAATCTACATTTGTCGATTACAATTGTCAGTATACTCTTAAAATCTACAATTGTCAATTATTAAAATGCTTATTACTTCTAAAAATAAATTTTTAACTATTTAGTAAACAATTTTCAGTCAAATATTACTATATAAACAATAAAAATATGCTATACTAAAGAAAAAAGAAAACAACCACTAGGGGTGCGTAAAGCTGAGATTAACGACTGTTAGATCCCTCTGACTCAATCTAGGTAATGCTAGCTGATGGAAGTGGAAATGATAATGGGGACTAGCAGTCTTCTATTGCCTTCCTGAAACAGATTAGCTTGTTCTTAAGAATACAAACTTCAGTTGGTTGGGAGGTTTTAGATGACTTATTTACCCGTTGCTTTGACCATTGCAGGGACTGACCCTAGTGGTGGTGCTGGCATTATGGCTGACTTAAAGTCGTTCCAAGCTAGAGATGTCTATGGAATGGCTGTTGTGACTAGCCTTGTTGCTCAAAATACCAGAGGTGTTCAGCTAATCGAGCACGTTTCTCCTCAAATGTCGGAAGCCCAATTGGACAGTGTATTTTCTGATATTCCACCTCAGGCTGTAAAAACAGGAATGTTGGCAACTACTGACATCATGGAAATCATCCAACCCTATCTTAAAAAACTGGATTGTCCCTATGTCCTTGATCCTGTTATGGTTGCTACAAGTGGAGATGCCTTGATTGACTCAGGTGCTAGAGACTATCTCAAAACAAACTTACTACCTCTAGCAACGATTATTACGCCAAATCTTCCTGAGGCAGAAGAGATTGTTGGTTTTTCAATCCATGACCCCGAAGACATGCATCGTGCCGGTCACCTGATTTTAAAAGAGTTTGGTCCTCAGTCTGTGGTCATCAAAGGTGGCCATCTCGAAGGTGGTGCTAAAGATTTCCTCTTTACCAAGGATGAACAATTTGTCTGGGAAAGCCCAAGAATTCAAACCTGTCACACCCATGGTACTGGATGTACATTTGCTGCAGTGATTACGGCTGAACTAGCCAAGGGAAAGAGCCTTTACCAGGCAGTTGATAAGGCCAAGGCCTTTATCACGAAAGCCATCCAAGACGCCCCTCAACTCGGTCATGGTTCTGGCCCAGTCAACCATACAAGTTTTAAAGATTAAGAAAAAAACTCTCTAGTTCCCACTTTAAGGGAATTAGAGAGTTTTTATACTCTTCGAAAATCTCTTCAAACTACGTCAGCTTCTATCTGAAACCTCAAGGCAGGGCTTTGAGCAACCTGCGGCTAGCTTCCTAGTTTGCTCTTTGATTTTCATTGAGTATTAGTTAGGAAATAATGTCATCCAACTTTGATAAAAAGGCTTGGGTTTTTGCCTCAATATCTTCTGCCTGCATCAGATCGCGTACGACTGCTACTCCAGCTATGCCAGTGCCCATAAGCTGGTCAATGTTCTCTGAAGTCAAGCCTCCAATAGCAACTACTGGAATGGCAACCGTTTGGCAAATTGTTTTCAAGGTTGAAATCAGGGTGATAGGCGCATTTTCCTTGGTGGTAGTTGGGAAAATGGCTCCTGTCCCCAAGTAATCTGCACCTGATGTTTCTGCTTCCAGAGCTCTTTTAACCGTTTTAGCGGTGACACCTAGGATTTTATCAGGTCCCAAGACTTGTCGGGCAACCGAAACGGGTAATTCATCATCTCCGATATGCAGACCTGCTGCATCAACCGCAAGACAAACATCCAACCGATCATCGATTATCAAGGGTACCTGATAAACATCTGTTATTTCCTTGACTTGTTTTGCCAGTTGATAATATTGATGGGTTGTGAGATTTTTTTCTCGTAATTGAACTATGGTAACACCTGAACGGCAGGCAGTCTCAACTTTTGCAAGAAAGCTTTCCACGGAATCTTGATAGCGATTGGTTACCAGATATAGTCTAAGTGCTTCTCTATTCATAAACCTCTCCTTTGATGGCATCTAGCCAATTTTCATCTCTTTTGAGGAGCGAAAGCTGATTGAGTACTTGGTAACGAAATTCTTCCAATCCCATTCCTTGAACAACTATTTTCTCAGCAGCGATATTGAGATAAGAGACTGCTAAGCAAGAAGCTTCAAAACCAGTCTTTCCTTGGCTGAGAAAAACAGCTGTTAAGGCTCCAACCAAGTCTCCTGTCCCTGTTATCCAGTCTAACTCTACACAGCCATTCTCCAATACAGCAACCTGATTCTTCGAAACGATAAGATCCTTGGGGCCAGTGACTAAGAATGACATACCAGGATAGGTCTGACACCAGTCTTTCAAGACTTGAAGCAAATCCTCCGTTTCTTGATCTTTAGCACTCGCATCGACCCCAACGCCGTGGTGTTTTAAGCCAACAAGACTTCGAATTTCTGACATGTTTCCTTTAAGGACCGTAGGTCTATAGTCTAAAATGTCTTTAACTAAGCTCTTACGAATGGAGGAAGCCGTTACGCCGACCGCATCTACTACCATTGGAAGAGAAACTTGAGCTGCATACGAGGCTGCCATGCGGATTGCTTTTTCCTTCTCAGCTGACAAATGCCCCAAATTGATGAAGAGAGCCTGACTTTGCTTAGTAAAATCAAGAACCTCACGGGGATCATCTGCCATGACAGGTTTGCATCCCAGAGCCAAAATCCCATTTGCCAGCATCTCACAAGAAATCTCATTGGTCATACAGTGAATAAGAGAACTCGTTTCCAGAGGAAAAGGATTTATCAATTCCTGCATCATTCTATCCTTTCACCAAAGAAATATCCCTGCACTTTTTTAAAGAATTCCTGCTTGATTAAAAATCGAAAAGCAATAAAGGAAATCGCTGTACCAATCAAGGTTGCTCCGAAAAATCGAGGAGTGTAGATAAACCAGCTAAGCTTAGCAGCCGATCCTGTAAAGAGTACCATAACAGGATAGGAAACAATAGAACCAATAATACCTGTTCCCACAATTTCTCCCAAGGCAGAAAAGTAAAATTTTCGACCATACTTATAAAAGAGACCTGCTAGAAGGGCTCCAAAAGTCGCTCCTGTGAGAGCTAAAGGTGGAATCCCTTGAGTTGTCATACGGATAAAAGCTGTCACTGTAGCCATAGCCAAGGCATAAACAGGTCCCATCATGATTCCTGCTAGAATATTGACTACACTGGACATCGGTGCCATTCCCTCAATCCGAAAGATAGGTGTAAGGACTACATCAAGGGCAATCATCATAGATAAAATGGTTAATTTGTGAACTTGTAATTGGTGCTTTCTCATGTTTATTATTCTCCTTTTTCTAAAGACTGTAAATCGCTCTTCCATGTCTGGTGTTGGTAGGCCATTTCCCAAAACTTGGCTTCCATATGAACACTGATGTGGAAGGCATCTAGCATTTTTTTCCTGTCTGTCTCGTCACTTTCTCGATAGAGTTGATTGACCAGCGCTCCCTCCTCTCTGATCTGCTGCTCTAACTCATCCGTAATATAAGTTTCAATCCATTGTTGGTAGAGAGGATTTGGTGATGGTTTAAGATTAAGTGATTTGCCTATATCATGGTATAACCAAGGACAAGGCAGCAAACTTGCAAAGGCAATGGCTAAGTTCGGCTCTGCAAATTGCCTATAAATATGTGAAATGTAATGATAACAGGTTGGAGCGATTGGATGTTGCTCCATTTCCTGGTCGCTGATTGCCAATTCCTTGAAAAATTGTTGGCGAATAAATAACTCACCCTCCACTAGACTCTGAGCATTTTGTTTCAGGAGTCTTTTCATCTCTTGGTTTGAAGTCTTATCAGCCAAAAGGTGATAGATTTCTGAGAAGGCCTTCAGATAGTAGGCATCCTGAATCAGGTAATAGCGGAAAATGGCAGGTTCTAAATTTCCCTCTTGTAATTGTAAAATAAAGGGATGATGAAAGGAAGCCTGCCAAGCTTCCTTGGATAATTCCATCGCAATATCTGTAAATTCCATAATAACTCCTTTATAAAAATAGACTGGTTTGAAGCAATAAAAAGAAAAGCAGGTAGATTAATTTTGTTTTTTTAGCAATATAAAAAGTCCGATAGCGATTCTCCACCTGTGCATGTTCGTCATATCCATGGGCAGACAGAGCTCTCAGGTAAAGATGGCGCCACCTAAAGACTGTCATCAAAACCTTGCTGTAAATCAAGGGCGACCAAAAATGCAGTTCTTGACCACGTAATAGGCAAGCTTCTTTGAGGGATTTGATTTCTTTCTGGATAAGGGGAAAGGAATTGAATACCACAATCAAGGCATAGGACCAAGAGCGTGATAGCCCCTTTTGAGCCAAGTACAAGAGAAGCTCTTTTAGTGAAATAGAGGAAACAAAGACAAGGCCGATACAAACTGTCACAAAGGCCCTCGTTCCAAGCATGACTGCCTGTGAAGCATCTCCGTGTAACTGAACTGCCCAGTAGTTGGCAAAAGATGGTAAAATGGCAAGTATGATCATCCAAGCTAACATTTTAAATCGACGGTAATAGAGCATAAAGAGAATACAAAATGCGACTACCGAAAGATTCAGAGCAATCGAAGGAATGAAAGATGTTTCCAAGGATAAAATCAGCAAGAAGAGACTGATAATCGGTGTCTGGGTTGCTACTTTGACCATACTATCTCACCTCCCCTTGGGTATTGCTACTCTGAGATGTAAGTGGTTTGGTAATGGTCACTTCTTTCACATGCCGAAGACCCTGACTAGTCATCTCAATCCAATAATCAACCACAGAGATCAAAGGATCTAAACGATGGCTAATGATCAAAAAACTTCTTCCTTGATTCCTCTCCTCCACAATCCACTGACAGAAATAATGGCAGGCTCTATCATCCAAACCTGCAAAAGGTTCATCTAGCAAGATCACGGAAGCCTTACTGGTCAAGATGGTCAGGAGCTGAAGAATTTTTTGCTGACCACCACTTAATTGATAGGGACTCTTATCGACTGCCTGCTCCAAATCAAAATATCGTAAAGCTTGAAAAATCCGCTGATTTCTTTCAGAATCAGGTCCATCTAATTGAAGCTCCTCTCGCAGACTGACTCGGATAAACTGCTTCTCAGCTTCCTGAACAACACCCGTCAGATCACGGTACAAACTCTTTTTCTTTTTCAGGACTGTCCCCTTCCATGCAATGCGCCCCTTATACTTTTGAAATTGAAGAATAGACCGAAAGAGGGTTGATTTCCCGACACCATTGTCACCCAGGATACAGGAAATTCCTTGGTAGAATGTGAAATTCGCAATCGAAAGGAGGGAGTGCTTATTCAGCTCACAAGTCATTCTATCCATATGGAATAGTTCTGGGCTAGAAGCAACTTCCTTTGAAGTAACCTGGGTCATATCAGAGGTAGGGATTTGAAACACTTCCCTTAGTTGCCCATCTCTTAGCTCCACCATATGGTCGATATAGGCTTCATAGTCCGTTAAATCATGGTCGCACAAAATAACTGTCCTCCCATTAGAAGCTAACTCTTTTAGAATCTCCAATATCTCTATCCTACTCTTGCGGTCAATGGAAGCAAAAGGCTCATCCAAGAGATAGACCCTAGGATTCATAGCAAAGAGAACAGCCAAAGCAGCTTTTTGCTTTTCCCCACCTGATAAGTGATGAATGGGACGGTGCAAGATTGCCTTGCAGCGACATTGCTGGACTACCTCTGCTATTTTTGAATCAATTTCCTGAAGGTGATGGCCGATATTCTCTAGGGTAAAAACCAACTCCTCAAACAAGTTCTCCATGGTAAATTGATGATTGGGATTTTGAAAGAGAATGCCAACCTTCTGGACACGTGCGATGATAGAAAGCTGACTGACCTCGCTCCCATCTATCAGGACTTGACCACTATAGGGAAGAGAACTGACTTGGGCAATGACTTGAAAAAGGCTGGATTTTCCTGAACCACTGCTCCCAACTAACAAGGTAAAGGCTTGCGCATGAAAAGTAAAATCAAACGGCTCAGAGAAGATTGGGGACTGAATCGCTCGTAGTTCCAGACCCATCTATGCTTTTCCTCCAGTTGCAAACTGATGATAGAGTTTGACAATGGCACGAACCAAGATGGTACAGAAGAAATAAACAGAAATAAAACGTACCACAAGTAAGGAAAGGACAAACGGAAGGGAAAAGGCGTAGTAACCTAACTTAATGTATTCATAGACAAAGCTAACAAGCGTAATCCCAATACTATTAGCAGTTAGAGAGAGCCAACTTTCATAGCGATTCTTAGTTACGATAAAACCAAATTCACTTCCCAAACCTTGAACCAAGCCAGACAAAAGAGCTCCTAGACCAAATTGGCTACCATAAAGGACTTCAGCAAGCGCAGCTAGCACTTCTCCAATCGTTGCACTTCCGACTCTCGGAACAAAGATGGCAGCAATGGGCGCAGCCATACACCAGAGACCGAAGAGGATTTCATTGGCAAAGGCCTGCAAACCAAGAGGTGTTAAGAGTAGACTGAGAATATTATACACATATCCTGAACCAACGAAAACCCCACCAAAAAAGATAGACAAGAAAGCAAGCAAGATAACATCTTTTAACTGCCATTTTTTCAACATAAAAAACTCCTTTTTTAAAAGAAAAGTGGGGCACTCAAGAAGACCGACCTAAATACTTTGTATAGCAGATTGAATTTAGAACAGTACACAGGAATGCTAAAATATTTCTAGAAATTAATTTGAATTTTCTAATTGATTTGTTCGCATCTTATTTCAATCTACTATATCATCTTCATCTAGTTTCGTAAAAGAAAAAACTCTAATTACAGATAGGAATTAGAGTTCAGCTTACAAGATTAGACAGTTCTTTTCGACATACGAAAAAAACATTTCACATTTCCCTTCGCCAGTCTTAACTGTATCAGGTTCAATGGGTATCATCTCAGCCTAAAGCACCCCAAATGCCTTTATTATTTAATTATGTGATTATTATAACACACATTTTATACTAGTTCAAGAAATTGAACTGGAAATACAGCCTTGCACTCACAAAGACAGCAGATCTTTCTTTTGCAAAAAACAAATGACCTGTTTGATGAATTAGCCATTCAAGCTGAATCTAGACATAGCTTTTTAAAAAAGGAAAATCCTACTTACTTAGAATCCAAGGATAGATATCTATTGTTCACTCATTTCCCGAACAGTTTTTTCTATATTTTTTGCATACGATATTGCCGAAATGATTGAAACGCCGTCAACATTGGTCTTTATAATGTCTTTAATATGTTTCGTCTGTATCCCACCAATTGCAACTAAGGGCATTTGTGGCAATAGTTTTCTCATCAATTTAAGACCTTCATAACCTATAGCACCTCCAGCATCATCCTTTGACTGGGTATCAAATACAGGACCAACACCAACATAATCTACATATTCAACTTTTGACTGTTGAAATTCTTTCTCGTTTTTTATAGAAAGACCAATTATTTTATCTGGCATCAATTTTCTAATTTCATCAACTCCAAGGTCATCTTGTCCTACATGTACGCCATCAGCGTCAATTTCCATCGCCAAATCAATATCATCATTAACAATAAACGGAACATTGTATTTTTTACAAAGATCCTGTAGTTTAATTGCTACTTCGACTTTTTCTTTACCTTCTAAGGCTCCCTCACCTTTTTCACGAAATTGAAATAAGGTTATACCACCTTTTAAGGCTTCCTCAACGACTCTATATAGAGCTTTTCCTTGGCAAGTAGCCGTTCCACAAATAAAATATAGTTTTAGTAATTCTTTATGAAACATTTTACTTCACTCTTTTGAATTCCTTTACATCTTCATCTGAAATCTCGTATAAGGCATTCATAAATTCAACTTTAAATGTTCCAGGAAGATGTCCATTTGGACGTTTTTCTGCCATTTCTCCAGCGATATTGTAAACCAACATTGCTGTTTCTAATGATTTCAATTCTTGACCTTTTTCTAGTCCGATAAAGCTTGCTACCACTGCCCCTAATAAACATCCTGTCCCAATGACTTTTGGCATCATGGCACTACCATTATGAATCGTTACCACTTCTCCATTAACAGCAATCGCATCAACTTCTCCAGTCACTACTATTGGAATATGAAACTTAGCGTTGGCTGCTAGAGCAATCTCATCAATATTATCCACACCAGCACTATCTACTCCTTTAGATGCCACATTTATACCTACTAAAGAAGCAATCTCTCCAGCATTCCCCCTAATCGCAGCTAGTTTGTAATTGTTGATTAAATCATCTGCTACTTTTTTTCTATATTCTCCTGCTCCACAGGCTACAGGATCTAAAACTGCTGGGACATTATATTTCTCTGCAATTTTCAGAGCAGCTTGGTATAATTTCCAATTATCATCCGTTAAAGTCCCAATGTTAATCAATAATCCTCCAGCATATTTTAATAGATCTTCTAAGTCTGCTGGGTACTCGCTCATAGCTGGTGATGCACCTAGTGCTACTAATCCATTTGCTGTGAAATTTTTTACCACATCATTGGTGATGCAAATGACCAATGGTGCTTTTTCTTTTAATAATTTTAAACTTGTCATATTGAATTCCTTCCTTTTCACTTTATACGATCTACTGATTTCGGTTTATCTCTATCTTTCGTTAAGAAATTTTTCAGTTACATTGAATGATTTATACTCAATGAAAATCAAAGAACAAACTAGGAAGCTAACCGCAGGTTGCTCAAA